>NZ_JBWBWM010000009.1:0-239400 GCF_056174665.1 Bradyrhizobium sp. WYCCWR15520 | reverse complement strand
GTTCAGATCGGCCGGAGCCGACTATTACGGGGTCCCGGTCGAGTTGGCTCAAAACCTGTAAAACGCAAAAAACCGACAGCAACGACGATGGAATACCCAACGAGCGCCTCGAAGCATTTCTGAAGGGAGCGTGAGCGGGAGGGATCGCTCTAATAACCAGCGGGACCTAACTTCGGCTCTGGGTCAATCGCGTCATCTTGGTCGTCGGTCGACTACTTCCGGTCTTCCCCTAACTGCGGACATCACGCTTCGGGACCACCACTTCCGAAAAGTGCCATAAGCGGACCCGCCGTGGGGTGGCCGCTACAAGGCTAATCGGCGACCGCTGCTTCCTGAACGTCCCCTTGCCTTTCGCCGCTGTTAGAGCGACGGGATGTTCGGTACCGGCCAGGTGATAGGCCGTGATATCGATGGAATAGCTTCGAAAACGCCGCCGCTGTCTCGTAACCAACCCGGCTGGCGATACGTGCGATGGGCTCATCGCTGGTTTCCAGCAGGAACGCCGCTTCCGCCATCCGGCGTTCGATCACATAACGGTGCATGGACTGGCCGACGAGCTTGGTAAAGCGCGCCGAAAATACCGAGCGGCCGAGCCCCACGCGCTTGCCAAGGTCGCTCAGGGTCCAGGGAAGCTCCGGGTTTTCGTGGATCAGCTTGAGCGCCGGTCCGATATGTGGGTCAGATATGGCCCCGAGCCAGCCGCCTTGTCCGGGACTGAGAGACGCGATCCAGCTTCGGAGCACCTCGACAAAGAGCACTTCCGTGAGTCGTGAAAGCGCGACGCGTTGGCCAGGACGCTCGAGCGCGGACTCGCTAACCATGCGGCGCAGGATTGCTTCAAGCCAACCACCGTCCGCCGTCGGCCTCAGCAAGAGCACGGGCGGAAGTAACTCCAGCACGCTGCCAAACAGCGGCCGTGACACCGTGAAATTGCCGCAGATCATGGTCGAGAGCGGCTTTGCACGGCTGCCGTGACGAACGACGCCAAGACGTGGCGACGATCGATCGATATCCATAATCCGCAAAGGCTTGGCCCGGCGATCCGAATAAAACACATGGGGCTCTCCGCGCGTGATGACGACAAAATCGCCTTCGGTCATCTGGATTTCCTGTCCCTGTCCGAGCGCGAGGGCCGCTGAGCCCTGGCTGAGATAGTGAAACAGAGCGTAGGGGCGCGCCGGCAACTCAAGATGCCAGGGATGGCCGAGCTCGAAGTGAAAGAGCAGCGTCCCGCCGAGACGAACGCGATCGAGCACTTGGGCGAGTATATCCATGTCGCCGACACTAGACCCGTGGACGATTGGACACAACATCCGGACGATTGATCTCTATCGTCCGAAAGGTCGGCAAACTAGGTCATGTCGCGGCGGGCCGACGTCACGTACGGCAACCATTTCGCCAATGGCAGATGGAAAAACCGCGACCTTGCTGGAAACGCCTGTCCATTCCTCCGGACTGTACTCGTCCGACATGCCAACAGGAAAAATCAATGCGAAATATCCTCCTCTCAGCCGCCACCGTACTCCTGGCCGGAACGACATTGGTCGGCTCCGTCCATTCCGCCGAACTGCCCAAGGGAGCAGCCCACAACATCGTGCTCGTGCACGGCGCTTTCGTGGACCAGACGAGCTGGCAGCCCGTTGCCGATATTCTCACGAAGAAAGGTTACAACGTCACGCTCGTGGAAAATCTCCTCACTTCGCTCGCCGCTGACGTCGATGCCACCAAACAGGCGCTCGTGAAGCAGGACGGCAGGACCGTTCTGGTCGGCCACTCCTGGGGTGGCGTGGTGATCACGCAAGCCGGCAACGATCCCAAGGTTTCGGCGCTGGTCTATGTTTCTGCCTTCGCGCCGGAGGTAGGCGAATCCCTGGCGTCGCTGGCAAAGGCCGGCCCGCCGACCGAAGGCGGCAAAGCGATCCATCCCGACGCGAAGGGTAATTTGTACATCGATCCCAAAGTGTTTCCGTCAGCCGTCGCGGCTGACCTTCCTCCCGAAATCGCTGAGCACCTGGCCAACTCGCAGCTTCCATTGAACCACGTTGCGTTCGAAGCCCCCGTCGACATTGCGGCCTGGCATGACAAGCCGACGTTCTATGTCATTAGCACGAAGGACAAAGTCCTCGCGCCCGAGGCCCAGAAGTCGTTCGCAGCCAGGATCAAGGCTCAGACGACGGAAGTCGCAGGCAGTCATGCCTCGCTCGTTGTCCATGCGAAGCAAGTCGCTGAGGTCATCGAAAAGGCAGCGCTCGCGAAGTGACGGTACCGCTCCCGGCGCTTTCGCGCCGGGAGCGCGCACGCTCGCTCGGAGAATGCAGAACGCCTCGGACCGCGATGGCGCAAACCAGCCAGGGCCGCGGAAGCGCCAGCGACATCCTGGAGGAAGGTTTCGGTCGTTGCCACACCGGTCCCCCATTCGACTTATTTTATTCCAAGCATCCGGAGGATGACATGACTCAACTCGACATCGCGAGCCAGGACGTTGCCGCGCTCGAAACGGCGCCGACCCGTTACATCGAGGGCCACAAAATCCGCTTCGCCTATCGCCGCCTCGGCCCCGCTACCGGAACGCCGCTGATTCTCCTGCAGCACTTCTCGGGCAACATCGACGCATGGGATCCCGCCGTCGTCAACGCTCTCGCCACCGATCGCCCTGTAATCGCGTTCGACAACGCCGGGGTCGGTCGCTCGACTGGCCAAACGCCTGACAATATCGCAGCGATGGCGAGAGATGCTGTCGCCTTCATTAATCTGCTTGGCCTTTCTGAGGTCGACCTGCTGGGCTTTTCTCTCGGCGGCTGCGTCGCCCAACAGATCGCCGCCGAGCACGAACGGCTGGTCCGGAAGCTCATCCTCGTCGGCACCGCGCCAAAAGGCGGAGAGGAGCACCTGTTAGCGGTTTTGCAGCAGGCGTTTTCTCAAACCGATGCGCCGGACCCCCGCCTGCCGCTGTTCTTCACGAGTTCGTCCGCCAGCCGGTCGTCCGGCTTGGCCTTCCTGAAGCGGACGAAGGTGCGTAAGGACGATCGGGACACAGATAACGGCCGCGCGGTAACCGATCCGCAGGCCAAGGCGCTGATCACCTGGTGCGCCACACCTGATCCCGGGCACGCCATTCTGCGTGCCATCCGCCAGCCCGCTCTTGTGGTCAGCGGCAGCCACGACACCATGCTGCCTGCGAACAACGCCTACACAATGTTCAAGGAACTAGGCAACGCTCAGCTGGTGCTCTATCCCGATTCAGGGCACGGCGCCCTGTTTCAGCACCACGAGATGTTCGTTAGCCACGTCCGGACCTTCCTAGATGCACAGCCCGCGGCGGCATGAACCCTGGCGCGTTCCGACGCGATCAGAGGCACTTTATCCATGAGAGTTGTTACGGAGGACAAATGACAATCGCTAAAGTCGAGGTGGAGCGTTTCAGCCTCACGAGCTTAAAACCATTCGATGCTGTTGTGGCCGCGCTAAAGTCGGCGGTCGGGCAACCCAACATGGTCGAATTTTTCAAGGAGACGAGGGCGACAAAATCCTTCCCGGATTTGGAACGCGTTGTACATGGCGGCCTCGGCCGAACGGACCTTATGCTCTTCGCAGAATTTGACTTGGGCGACATTCTGCGTCGCGAAACTGGATCCAAGACGCCTAAGATAATACGGATTGTGGTTGGCAATCCGCTCATCATGAAAGAAATGGTCAAGCACGTGCCCGATGCTGGCTCCTATGCTCCAGTCACAGTGCTGATCGATGAGCGTCCCGATGGCGTGCACATCTCTTACGACAAAATGGAGAGTTATCTGCTGCATTATGGCAGCTTGGAAGCCCTTGCCGTCGCCCGAACACTCGATACAAAATCACGACCTTGCTACGCGAATGTGCAAGCTAAAACGTTCTGGATGACGTCTTCGGCCGATGGAAGTGGGTAACTCATACCAATCGACGAACGCGACGGGCGTTGTCATGACGCGAGCCAGTATCGGAAGGGACATTCCTGCATGTACAAGACACTTCTTGTCACTCTCACTGCCTCGGCTCTTTCCGCCGGGGCTGTCGCGTTTGCTCCCGCCGTCAGGAAAGAGCCGCTGGATGCTGCGACCCTCAGCGCGATAAAATCGAAGTTCGGCAGGCTGATGGAATTGGCCAATAACCACGATTTCAAGGCTCTGCATGGGATGTTCTGGCAATCGCCCTCGACACTATTGGTGGCTAAGAGCGCGATCCAGTCTGAGGGGAACTGGGCCGGCTTTTGGGGCAACGATGCGGTTGATCAGAAGCTCCACGATATCGGTAGCTCCGGTCCGGTCGTGCTCGAGCCAGATTATTCCAAGCTCAAGGTTGTCGGCCTGACCCGCGACGTCGCCGAGTCCTACGTGCCGATGAACATCACGGTCTCTTATGCGGGGCAGGATGGAACAGCCAGGCCGTTTCTAATGATCATCAATTGGCTTCGCGTCGGGAAGGACTGGAAGGTCGCTTCCGAAATCATTCTGCCGGTGCCGCCCGTACCCGCCGCGAAGGACTAGGCGCGAAGCCTCGACTGTTCGGCACCGACGCCTCCTGCGTCAGGTCCGCTATGGGTCTTGGCCGTGTAAAAACGCGAAGACGCTCAATCGCGATAGAAGAAGTTGTTCGTCCGAGACCGCCTTAGTCGCTCAACGCGCAAGCGGATTGAACTTAGAGGTCGAACTGGAAAATATCATTCTTCGCCGCGTTTCGATTTTTGAGTTTTTACACAGCCAGGGTCAATCGCGTCACTTTGACGGTGCGCCGCTCACTTCCGGTCTGCCCCCAACTCCGGACATGCCGCTGCACCGCGCTAGTTTAGCGCTCATCGCGATCCGAACGCTCTGCACCCGAATTTTGTCCGCCGAGCGAACCCCAGCACTCAGGAAATCCTCACAGGAAATGGCTGCGCCTGCAAGACGAGGCTTTTGATCGATCAAAGGAAGAGTTCGCAAAGCATTTCAAAACCAAATACCCCGGCGAAGACCCGCCGTCCGATCAGACCGATGTCGCAAAGACCTTTGGCATTAACGTCGAGTTCATTGCGGAGAACGGCGGCGAGGCTAGTTTCAGAATGAAAAAGTCGGAGCAGTAGCTGATTTTTTTATGATAAGTACCCCACCCTGTTTGGGGGGGCCCCACGGCTCCGACTACCGAGTAACAAAAGGCTGTTTTCCGTCGAGGGAAACCGCGGTCGATTTGGATAAATGCACCGTCGTTTCCCATCCCATAAAAGAAAGGGGAATTTCCTTTAATGGCCAGAATCGAGAGTTGTGCCTGATTTCAAGGGCAAAAAATGCGTCGGAAAATTCGGAGAAATTCGGATTATTGGGTCGAAGCCAATCCGGCTGCTCACCCGGTGCCTACCTACGGCAGGACCGGAAACAGGAAAATTCAAGAAATGCCTGATTTTATTGGCGCTCCCTAGGGGAATCGAACCCCTGTTTCAGCCTTGAGAGGGCCAAGTCGATCCGCTCGATGATCATCCTGAAAAGAGTTCGGCGATAGAGACCTATAGATGTCAATCCCGACTCGTCTGCACGAGCAGGCGTGACCGCACCAGTTTCGCACCAGAAACGACCCAACCGAAGCGCAACGTACGCGATCGGATTGGGACAAAAAGACAGCAACATCAACGAAGCCGATCGTTATCCCGCCGCTCATAACGGTCTGGTTGCAGGTTCGAGTGCTTTCCGAACCAACAACGAAATCGATAGCTGTCCAGAGCCCTGTTTGCGGTCGCGGTGGGCTCTCGCCCCAAGTATCGGCAAAGCGCCTTCATTGTCAGAGCGGGCTGCGTGCATCGCCCCTTACGCCGAAAAATTCGACAATCAAAACCGGGGGCAGCTTCTCTCCTTTTTGTTCGCCGTGGCACCCAATCGTACGATTAGTTTATAGCCGCCGTTCCACTCTTGGCGTCACCTGAGCATGATGCTCGGGATGATCAACACGTCCGACATTTTTTCGATTAGCGAAAACGCAAGTGCATGTACCTCGTCTGGTCGCAGGTGACCTGAGCGCGATCGCTGGGGACAACTCCTCGCCAAGTTTGCGATGAGAGTCCTACGACTCCGCAAGTGTTCCCATACATCTATCGCTGGACAGGATCGGCCGCAAAGGCCAGCCCTGCGCGGTGCTGGTGCGCGACAAGATGACAACCATGCCAAGGCCGCCGAAAAGGTGGCCAACCCTCCGGTAAGCTCGAATGACAATGCGCAAAACGGACAACTTGCTTCGGGGCGATCGGACGCCGGCCTATGTCGACCGGGAAACCGGAGCGGCCGAATTGCTAATTTCGACGGACACTTGGGATCAATGGGTGAAGGAGGGTCGCCTGCCCCCACCGTGCGACACGTTCCCTTCGGGCACCCCCCGCTGGCGCTGGGAAGACGTAGACCGTAAGCTGTCCGGCAAGAAGGCGGCGGACACCGATGCGGCCGTATTGGGGGCAGCGAACTTTGGCAAGAAAAAGGGAATCCGGCGTGACGCTGCCTGAGGGCGTTGAGAAGACCAGCGTTCGCAAGCCGAACGGCAAGGTCTACACGTACTATTATTGGAATCCCGGACGCGGCACCGATCGCGAGGGAGAGCGCATCAAACTACCGAACGCCGACACTCAGCCGGTGGCATTTTGGGCCGAAGTCGAGCGCCGCACAACATCGGAACCGACAACATATCCGCCAGGCTCCATCGGCGATCTCATTGCGCGCTACCGCCGCAGCGACGAGTTCAGGCGACTATCGGTAGGCACCCGATCGAATTACGAAGTGACCATGCGTCGCTTCGAGTCGCATGATACCTGGGGCATGGTGGCCGTCAAAGACCTGACGCCGCTCGCAGCTCAAACTGCGCGCGATGCCATGAAGGAAACGCCGGTGATGGCAAACCAGATGCTGTCGGTCGGGCGCACGATCTGGGATTGGGCCATCCCCCTCGACCTCGCTAAAATTAATCCCTTCGACAAGGTGAAGGACTTCGACATCCCTGATCGCGGGCATGTGCCGTGGCCGTCCTGGGTGATCGATCACGTTCGCGCGCACGCGTGGCCAGACCTGGTCCGCATGACGCGGCTCGGGTTATGACCTGCCAGCGCGGAAGCGATCTGATCCGCATGGGTCCGGAGCATCGCGATCGCAACGGCCTATGGTGCCGGCCAAAGAAAACCCGCAAGCGCCGGCGGGCCTTCCACATTCCGCTTGCCACTGCCGACGCGCTCGAACTCGACCGCTGGGCCGAAACGCCGGTGACGTTCACGAACTCCCGCTGGCTGAAGCCGATCGATCGTTTCCGCAAGGATCTGTATCTCTACTCTCCCAAGGGCGCGCAATACACGGCCGACGGTCTTCGCGCGCGCTGGGGGCGGTGGCTCGCCGATACACCCGAAGGCCGCGTCATTTGCCGCCGTTGGAAAGAATGGGTTGGCGCCCAGGTCAAGAAATACGATTGGGACATCGATCCTGATGACGCCGACCATCCGACCATCCATGGGCTGCGCGGGACCGGAATCCTCGCCCGCTCCGAGGAAGGCTATGAGGTCGACCAGATCGCCAACGATATCGGCATGTCCCGCCAGAACGTCGAGCATTACATGCGGTTCCGCGATCAGATGAAGGTCGGCGCCGACGGCCAAAAGCGGCTTCGTCTTGTGAACAAGGAGGACTAGAGCCCAACAAAGGAAGACTAGACCGCGAACGCAGGCCCGGCTATATGGGCCCTGCAAATCGCCGGGTTTGCAAAACTCCTGGCGCTGATTGCAAAACTTACAAAAAAAGTTGTGCGAAATCAGCGGCTTAGGTGGGGAATGGTGTAACGGTAGCACAACAGACTCTGACTCTGTTTGTCTTGGTTCGAATCCAGGTTCCCCAGCCAGACTCCGAAAAGCACAACAATCTGACAGCTCAGATCGACCGATCTGCCGGCAGTCGATGGACCGACACCGTGGTCCACGGGAGCCAGATCGTGCCGTCCTACCCGCCCGGCTGCGCGCGATGTGGGCATCGCTCGTCTTGAGGCTGCGCCTGTGCTTGTCCTGAAAATCGAAATGATGACCCAGCTCAATCAATAATCTGAACCAAGTCGAACTGGACAATCCGGTCCACGCTGGATCGACCAGTGCATCTGGCGCCGGGTTGCTGCCAAAATGCAAAGGCCGCCCCGGAAGGCGGCCAAAGTTCATCCCTTGATGCATCTCAGGAGACGGTCAACTCCTGTTAAAAGCCCCTCCCTAGTGTGGCTCAAACTTTTCGGCGGGGATCCGCAGTTCTGCCGCCCGCTCTTTGCGTTCCTGCTTGGAAAATTCGCGTTCTCGTCGCTCGAAGGCGGCGAGCTCTTTTTGTGCCGCCTCAAGAAAGCGGTCACGTAGTGTTACAGCCAATTGAGCAAGTCCCGTCATTAGACACCCCCGTCTAGGGCCCCGAGCAGCCCATCCTAGCAAATGCTGAAACCCGGAAAAGGTTCGTGACAGTAAAATTACGGGAAGCCGGGCCGACGCTGGATGCGGATACCGCCAGCAATGGTCGCCCCCTCAATGGGCAACCTCAGGAATAAGGCTATATCCGTCGGATCATATTGATAGCGGACGATAAAAAGACAACGGCGGCCGCGACACTACAAGGTTGGCTGCCATTGGAACCCATTCACAGCTTGCATTCGTCTGCCCCAATTTTCGAGCAAATCTGCCATCAGCGCTCGCGAAAGGCCCGCGCCAGCTGATCAAACAGCGGCTTGGTCAGATAAGAGCCCACGGTACGATCGCTGGTCTTGATGAAGACCTCGACCGGCATTCCCGGCACCAGCCTGACGTCGCCGAGACGCGCGATTTCATGCGGCTCTATCGCAATCCGCGCCGTGTAGTATGTCGTGCCGGTTCTTTGCTCGGCAGTCACATCTGCCGAGACGCGGCTGACGGTGCCGCTGATCTCCGGCGTCGTGCGCTGATTGAAGGCTGAAAAGCGCAAGCCTGCGGCCTGTCCGATCTTGACCTGATCGATATCCTGCGGCGCGATCCTGGCTTCCACCGTGAGCCGATCCGAGGCGGGCACGACCAGCATGAGCTGCTCACCGGCGCTGATCACGCCGCCCACGGTATGAACATTCAACTCGTGCACCGTGCCGGAAATCGGCGCGCGGATGTCCGTCCGACGCAACTGGTCTTCGGCCGCGACCTTGCGCTCCGCATACTCGTTCGCCTTGCCGTCGATCTCGCGCAACTCGCGGCCGACTTCGCTCGCCAGCTCGCGATCGATCTGGGTTATCTGCAGCTCGATCTCTGCGATCTTGCCGCGGCCCTGGGCTTCCGCTGCCACGAGTTGAGCGCGGTCGCCGTCGAGCCGCGCCGCCTCCCGTTCAAGCGTCGTGAGCCTGTTGATCTGGATCAGATTCTTTTCCCACAGCTCGCGAACGCCTTTCAGCTCGCGCTCGACCAGCAAAATTTCCTGGGATTTCGCCGCCTGCTGCGCGGCGACGCCGGACGCTTCCTGGGTCAGCTGCGCGATACGCTCGCGCAATTGCCGCTTCTGGCCAAGGCGCGTGGTGTTGCGGAGCTGAAACAGGCGCTCCTCGTCAGCCATCAACTCGAGAATGCCCGGTTCGTCGCGCCTGCCGCGAAATTCGGAGGGCCAGGCGACCTCGCGGGCACCGTCGCGTTCGGCGCGCAGCCGCGCCCGCCTCACGGTCATCTCGTCCAGCGTTTTCGAAACGATCTGCAGGTTCGCCCGCGTCATCGTCTCGTCCAGCCGCAACAGCAAATCGCCAGCGTTGACGGTCTTGCCATTGGTCACGGCGATCTCACCGACCACGCCGCCGGTCGGGTGCTGCACCTTCTTTGCGCTCGACTCTACAACCACGCTTCCAGCTGCGATCAACGCTCCCGAAATATCCGTGGTCGCAGCCCAGCCGCCGATGCCTCCGGCAACGAGCATGACCGCGGCCAGTCCGAAAACGATATGGCGCCGGATTGACGGGCGTGCGTCGAATTCGCTGGTGCCGGTCGTCATGGCCGTCCCTGCGCCGCTGCGTGAACGATCTTCGGAGCGGCAGGCGCAGCATCACGCCGCAACACCTTTGCCAACACCTCGTCCTTGGGACCGAATGCCTGCTGCCGCCCGCCGTTGAGCGCCAGCACATGATCCACGCCGGCGAGCGCGCTCGGACGATGTGCCACCACAATCACGATTGCGCCGCGGGCCCTGATATTGAGAATGGCCTGCGTCAATGCCTCGTCGCCTTCGACATCGAGATTTGAATTCGGCTCGTCAAGCACGACGAGGAACGGATCGCCATACAGGGCCCGCGCCAGCGCAACGCGCTGCTGCTGGCCGGCCGATAGCGCCGATCCCTGCTCGCCGATCGGGGTGTCGTAGCCCAATGGCAGACCCAGAACCAGTTCGTGGACGCCCGCGGCTCTGGCAGCCGCGATGATGCCGTCAGGCGAGGCCTCAGGATCGAACCGCGAGATATTTTCGGCAATTGTGCCTTCGACCAGTTCGACGTCCTGGGGAAGGTAGCCAATGTGCCGGCCAAGGTCGTCGGGCATCCATTGATCAAGGGTCGCGCCATCGAGCCGGACAGTTCCGCGCGCCGGCGTCCACAGCCCGACCAGAATGCGCGCCAGCGACGATTTCCCGGACGCGCTCGGACCGATGACCCCAAGACCACTGCCGGCCTTCAGCGCAAAGGTCAGTTCTTGCACAACCGCCCGCTGCACGTCCGGCGGTGCAGCACTGACATTATCGACGTTGAGACTTCGCTGCGGCCTGGGCAACGCCGTCGGCGCCCTTTGGATCGGCAGCAAGGCGAGAAGTTGATTGAGACGCTGGCGCGCCTGCCGGGCTCCGACGAAACTGCGCCAGTGCGATATCGCGAGATCGACCGGACCGAGCGCACGGGCCGACAGGATTGACGAGGCAATGATGACGCCGGCCGTCGCCTGCTGGTTGATGACGAGGTAGGCGCCGACAGCCAGCACACCCGATTGCAACATCATGCGGAACGAGCGGCCGACCGCGCTGAGCCCCGCGGCAAGGTCGCTCGACTGGTTGAGCCCCGACAGGAACTGGCGATTTAGGGTCTGCCAGCGACGCGAGACCCAACCTGTCATGCCGAGTGCCGTCAAGGCTTCGGCATTGCGCCGGCTGGTCTCGGAAAGCCGCGCCCGCTCATTGCCGACCCGGTTCGAATCGAGCGACGAATTCCGCGCCAGCAGTTCGGACAGCAACGTCAGCGATACCAGAACGAGCGCACCTGCAAGCACGGTGACGCCGATCCAGACATGAAAGGCAAAGCAGATCGCGAGATAGAACGGTACCCACGGCAAATCGAAGAAGGCGGTTGGCCCCGGCCCCGACAAGTAGCTCCTGATGGTGTCGAGATCACGCAGCGGCTGGATCGACGCGCCGCGTTTCGGCGCCTGGATGGGCAGGCGCATCACCGTCGAATAGACACGATCCGACATGATTTGATCGAGCCGCATGCCGATACGGACCAGCAGCCGGCCGCGAAGCGCATCCATCAGGCCCTGAAAAACATAGAGCGTCATCGCCAGGATCAGGAGGCCGATCAGCGTCGGAACGCTCCGGCTGGGCAACACGCGATCGTAGACCTCCATCATGAATATGGAGCCGGTGAGCGCCAGAATATTGAGGATCGCACTGAACCCGGCGATGGCGATAAAGGCGGATCGGCATTGCGACAGCGCGCCGTCAAGCTCCGAGCCGGCGTGACCGGGTTGATTTGCGCTGGTGCCCAAGATTGACGCTCACTTCTTCAGTAGCGCCTTAGCCGCTGATTGTTACAGTTATCTGACATGACGAAAGGGGGCGCAGGCGCCCCCGTTCTATTCACAAGTCAATTCAGTCCGTTAGGCGAACTTGAAATCATCCACCGTCAGGCTTGCCTTGTTGACGCCGAGCAGCGTGATGCTCGACCCGTCATTGTATTCGATCTGGACGCCGATCTGCGTGTCCTGCAACGCACTGGAAGCCATCAGGGCGTTGAAGTCGGCAAACTTCGACTGGTCGAGCTGAACGACGTCGTGGTCCGGACCAGAGCCTGCACGGAAATCGAACACGATGTCGCGCCCGGCCCCGTCGTTGCTGAACTGGAAGACGAAGGTGTCGCGGCCGGAGCCGCCATAGAGCAGATCGTTGCCCGCTCCACCGTTCAGCGTGTCATTGCCGTCTTCGCCGAACAGGTTGTCGCGCCCGCCATTGCCGTTCAGGGTGTCGTCGCCGGCACCGCCAAACACGAAGTCGTTGCCCTCGCCCGCATGCACCGTGTCATTGCCGCCCTGGGCAAAGACAAAGTCCATGCCGCCGCCGGCATTGACCAGATCGACGCCGTCGGTTCCGGGCAGAAGGTTGGTGCCGTTGGTTCCGTTGACCACATTGGCGTCGGTTTCACCGGTGACCGTCAGCGTGAACGTCCCGGTCGACTGGGCGTTCAGGCTATCGGCGGCCGTATAGCGGATCGAGACGATGGCGTTCTGTCCGTCGTTCAGACCGTCGAACAGATTGCCGGGGGTGAACCGCAGTTGGCCGTTCGAAGCAATCGAAAATGCCGACTGCGCCTGCGCATTGGTCAGGCTGATGCCGTCGACACCGGTGACCTCGAAGGCCACCAAGCCGAGCGGCAGGTTGCCTTCAACGTCGGTGTCGTTGGCCAGAACATCGAACGGTTTGGCTTCGTTCTCACCGGCCGTGCCGACGTCCGCCACCGTGACCGGCGCATCGTTCACCGGGGTTACTGTGAAGTTGACCTTGCCGATATCCGAACCGCCATGGCCGTCGCTCAGGGTGTACTCGAACGAGGCGGGTCCGTTGAAGTTGGCGGCCGGCGTGAACCGGATGCCACCGGCCACGATCTCTGCCGTGCCGCCCACGACGTTGGCGAGCGCCGAGATCGAGAGTGCGTCAAGATCGGCATCGGTATCGTTGCCGAGAATGTCGGCGAACGGGATGACGAACGCCGCGGCGTCTTCCGCTACCGCAACTGCCGTGTCGTCAACAGCTACCGGCCCGCGATTGACGATCGCGCCGTTGATGCCGCTGCGATCGAGTTCCTGGCCGTTGGCGAACGTCACCTTTTCGACGCCGCCGCCCACCCGCTGATCCTTCAACGTGACCACGCTGCCATTGGACAGCTCAATCAGGGTGTCGTTGCCAAACCGGCGGAACGTGACGTTCGCAGCATTGAGATCAACGAACGCCAACGTATCGGTATCAGCCGGCGCATTCGCAGCTTCGGTAATGATGTCAGAACCGTCGCCTAGCTTGTAGGCATAAGTGTCAGAACCCGCGCCACCGTTGGCATGGTCATTGCCAATGCCGCCGATCAGCATGTCGTGGCCGTCATTGCCGCGAAGACGATCGTCGCCGGCACCGCCGAGCACGGTATCGTTACCCGCGTCGCCGAAGACGAAGTCGTTGCCCTCGCCGCCGTCCACCCGATCGTTGCCGTCG
Organism: Bradyrhizobium sp. WYCCWR15520; assembly: GCF_056174665.1. Classification (NCBI taxonomy): domain Bacteria; kingdom Pseudomonadati; phylum Pseudomonadota; class Alphaproteobacteria; order Hyphomicrobiales; family Nitrobacteraceae; genus Bradyrhizobium; species Bradyrhizobium sp. WYCCWR15520. The sequence goes on along the minus strand of NZ_JBWBWM010000009.1, from coordinate 225,943 downwards.
CCGCCCTCGATGACGTCATCACCGCCGCCGCCGAGCACGAGATCGTCGCCGCCGAGGCTGCGGACGCGATCGTCGCCATCCTTGGCAAAGATCGAGTCTTTTGCGGCCGTACCGGAGAGGTCATCCTCACCTTCGGTTCCCATGATCGGCAGAACGGTGTCGTTACCGCCGTTTGCAACCAGATTCTGGATGCGCTGATCCTGGGCCGGAGCCGTATCCGCCTGCGCGTACGGAGTATCAGAAAACTTCGCCGCGAGATATTCGGCCAGCGCATCCTGCTCGAAGCCGTTGTCGGTGAATTTGGCAGCGCCGGTACGGGCCGCCACGTCGTCTGCCGGCAAATTGTCCGGAGACAGGTCGACACGATTGGCAAACGCCGGGTCGGCCGCGATGTACTCGGCGAACCGGAAGCCGTCAGGCCGGTTGAACCCTCCCGGAGCGTTGGGGTTTACCCCACCGATCAGGAAACTCAGGGTCACCATGCGGATCGCCGCCGGAGCGTCCGCAACCACCTCGCCGTCGGCGACAACAACCGCGATCACGTGCTCATTTTCATCGACCAGGGTGACCGAGCGAATCCGATCCCCTGCAGCGCGGGTCAGATCGTAGCTGAACCGGAGGCCGCCAACCTGGGCGAAGATGCCGCCCGGGTTGGAAACACCGTTTTCAAGAGATTCAAGCAGTTGCTGCGGCGTCAACGTGACAAGGCTGAGCGCGTTGTTGAAGCGCAGGGAGTTCTCGATGTCGAGCTGGCTGACATCGCCGGCTTCCTTGCCAACCTCCGGATTTGCAGCCGGCGGCAGTTCCGCGCCATCGCCCTCGGAGCTGATCGAGCCGATCGAGTCTCGGATGCCGCCGCCGTTCTTGATCGATACCTGGACGGTGCTGTCGTAGCCAGACTTGGCGTACCACAGGTTGGCATCAGCGGAGAGGTTACCAAGATTGGTTTCCTGCGAGCGCACCTCACCACGCCGGCCCTCAAGGTAAACGTCGGTACGGCCGAAAGTGACGGCATCCTTCTGGGTGATAATGCCGTCGATCACCGTGGTGATATCGCGCACGGCATCACCGCGCGACCCCTCGGCGAACGGATCGATGCCGGTGCCTTCGTAGACCCGCGCCAGACCCGCATCGTCAGTGGCATAGGCGCCATTAATGCTCGGATCGAGGCTGGCCGGGATGATGTCGCCGTTGGCATCGAACTCGAGCACCAGCCGGCCGACATATTTGTAGTTGCCGTCCGTGTTGACCAGAACAGTGTTCTTGCCTTCGGCGTTGGTGATGATCTGCGCGTACTCACCTTCGCTGACATCGCCGGGACGGAGAACGTCGTTGCCGTCGGAGAGCAGCGTGTTCGAGCCGCCGCCGATCACTACGTCGACGCCCTTCAGGAAGGTGATGAGTTTCTGCTCGTTCTCCAGTTCCTGCAGCTGCGAAACGATAATGACCTTGTTTACACCCTGGGCGATGACGGCATCGATCGCCGGCTGTATAACCGCTGCAAGCGCGATGAAGTCGGCATCGGTTTCCAGTGTACGCGGGCCGATGATCCGGACGCCACCCGGCGTCGTGATGTCCTCGAACACCGGAGTGGTGACGCCGACAACGCCGATCTTCTCGCCGTTTTCCTCGAGAATGGTCGATGGCGCGATGCGGCGACCTCCGCTTGCACCGACACTGAACGTCGCTTCCGTCAGCGGCGTGGTCTGGGCGTTGGGTGCCAGATCCGGCTCGCCGGCGAAATTCAGGTTGGCGGCGAGATATGCAAATTGTGTTCCTTCGTAGCCTCCAAGCGGGCCGGCGCCATCGGGATCAGCGACGGGACGGATAAGATTCTGCACATCGCGCGGGCCTGGATCGAACTCGTGGTTGCCGATCACGGACGCCTCGATCCCGATCGAGTTCAGGATGCGGATATCGGCGCGACCGATGCTCGGCGGGAAGAACGAGGCCAAGGCCGGATCGCTGGCGGCATTGAAGAACGGGCTGGGAATGTAGTTGTCGCCCGACGCCAGCGTGATCGAGTTGGTAAACGTGTCCTCAAGTCGATCCACGATGGCTGCGAAGCGCGGCGCGTCGTCGATCGCCTTCAGACCTGCCTCGAAGTCGGACGCATGCAAAATCTGGAGTTTGTAGGTCTGCGGCGCCGCGACGGTGAAGTCGAGAGCGTTCTGCGCGATGCCGCCGAAGGCATTGCCGGCAATGTCGGTGATCACGCCCGCGGCCAGCGTGACGTCGTAGGCGCCCCCGGCCGCCAGATCGGCCGCTGGATTGATGGTGACGGTGTTGCCGGAGATCGTGACCTGCGAGGCATCATTGATCGCGATCGTGCGTGTGTCTCCTGCGCCGTTGCTGATGACGATATTTCCGGTACCTGCAGCAACGGCTTCGTCGAAGGTCAGAACGATGTTGCTGCCGGTAGCAACCCCGATCGCGTTGTCAGCGGGTGTCGCCGCGGTGAGTACAGGCCCAGAAGCATCGAGCAATTGCGCCGCCGTAAGCGTGCGGTCTGCAAACTCGAACCGTTCCACATTCGTGACGGTGTCAACACCATCCCACGGACCAACGCGTTTGTCGGTGATGACGAAGGAGCCACCCTGCACCGTGACCGTATAGTTGCTGCGCGCGCCCGAGTAGACCGCCACGTCGCCGGCCGCTCCATTGGTGCCGCCGTCGATCACGTCATTGCCGCGACCGGCGACAATGCGATCGTCGCCGCCAAGGCCGTCGATCGTGTCGTTGCCGGCGAGACTGCCGCGCGCGCCAAACTTGGCGGTATACGCAGCCTCGTCGAACACGTCATTGCCAGCGGTTGCGATCGCAGCCGAACGCGACATTACGAGCGACGACACCGAGGGATCGTGATCGGAAAGCTGGTCGATGAACTCCGAGTTGATGTGCACGATATCGAACTGAGCGCTGTCAAACATGTTATTCGACACCAGGATGTGATCCAGCGCCTGCGCGTTGCCATCGAAATTGTAGGAATAACGTTCGTTTACGGGGAGCTTGCTGATCAGTTCCGAAAGCACGGCGGTGCCGGGCGCGAAGATACTGGGGGTTCCGTCCGGGCTGGCGGTAGTCCGGGTCAACTCACCCGTGATGAGATCAACGACCGGGAAGAACTGGAAGTCGTTCAGATCACCCAGCACGACGATACGATCATCGGTCGCCGATCCATTGGCCAGCAGGCCATCGACGAACGCGTTGATCGTTTCAGCCTGCCCTTCACGCTCGTTCGACGTACCGGTCTGTTGCGCAGAGCCATTGATCGGATCGGCATAAAGCGGCAGGTCCAGCAACGTGGTGTAAAGCGGCGCCGAACCGCCCTTCGAGGAGAGATGGTTGTTGACGGTCCAGAATGTGCCGCCCTGCTCGTCGGTGTAGCCCACGGGCGACCATTCCATCGGCAGTGACTTGCGCGTGGCGGTGAAGTCGGTATTGCCCTGCCCGATCTGGTTGGCGCTCGCGAACTGCTGCACCTTTACGCCATCCGCATCGGTGACGATATCGGTCAGGCCATTGCGCGCGGTCGGCGAAACCGCTTCCGGATTATACAGATAGGCGACACGCTGATTGCCGCCCGGAATACCGCCAATGTTGTCGATTGGCGGCGAGTCGATCGCCACATAGCGTGGTCCGCCCGCAGCGACAATGGCATCAATGAGTTGCGACAAGGTCTGCGAAGCGCTTGTCGTGCTCGAGCTGGTAGCACCGTCATTGTCCAGCACCTCCTGGAGCGCAATGATCTCTGGCGCCTTGAGGTTGTCGACGATAGCGCCCGCAAGACCGGCGAACTTGCTCGCCGGCGTCGGCACACCATCGACCGGTTGGCCAACCGGCGCCAGGTTTTCGACGTTAAAGGTCGCAACGCGAATCCGGTCGAAATTCTCCACGATGGTCGTGGTTTCCTTTTGCAGGTTCGCGGCCGTTACCGGACCATAAGCCTCGGTTGTGTTTACCTCGTACTGACCGTTGGCGTAGTTGACGACGCCGGTCACATCGCCCAGGCGATCGCCGGTCTGGAGGCTGGTGGGCAGCGCTATACCCGCCTCATCGTCCAGCTGAATGCGCTCTGGATTGAAGTCGAACACCTTGTCGGCCGGCCGCGTCGTTCCGGGCGTGGTGTCGCTGATGGTCAGGCCGCCACGCGAATTGGTCGAGGGATTGGTGCCGACGTTCGGGGTGACGAACTGCTCGTCAAACGCCGAATGGAAGGGACTGGTGACGCGCACGTCTTCGAGCGTGACGCGCATGCCTTCTAGGGACTCCCAAAAATCCGACCCCTGATTCACCGGATCATAGGTGCCGGCCGGAAGAGCGGTATCGACATCATCGTCACCGAGCGACACCAGTGCTGGTTTGCGCTCGAGGCCCGTTGCGAGGTTGTCGACATCGCCGACCCTCACAGCCGTCGGCAGCGCGTTGCCGGTAGACAGCACGCTGGTCGTGCCTGCCACCGGGTTGAGCTGCGTCGTCGACAACTGGTTCGTGCTGGCGAACTCGCTGACGGTTGCGGTTAGTTGCACCTCCGCGCCGACGACGATGCCGCTCGGGATCGAGACACCGGCACCGGTACCCAGGAAGACAAAGACGCCGTCTGAGGTGCGATAGTCGCCATCGCCGACCGCGTCCTGGATGTAATAACCGACAGGGTTGTTGCCGCCATTCTCCGTGCCGGACGCGTCAATAGCGGTGACGATGCCGCGCACGGTCACTTGCTGGCCGACGAACGCCGAGCGGTGTCCCGCACCCTGCACGTCGTAGATATGCATCATATCGTCGTTCTGGATCGTGCCGGTCGCGACCGCCTGGGTGGCGCTGACCGCGGCGGTGACGCCTTCCTGCGTCGTCGACGCGCCGGTCACGGTCAATGTGAAGGTTTCGTTGGCTTCGAATACCGCGTCTCCCGCAACATTTACGGTAACCGTTACCGACGACTGACCGGCGGGGATCGTCGCGTTGATGATCTGCGGCAGGGCGGCACCGCCGGCGAAATCCGTCGCATTCGCGGCATTCGAGGCGAGCTGGAGCGACACATCGACGGAGCCGATGGTGCCGTTGGTGCGCTCGATGACGAACGAATAGGCGGTCGCGCCGCTGTTACCCTCATTGTGCGAGACGGTGAGCGAGGACGAGGCCACGCGCACTTCCTGGGCGTAACCCTGTGGCAGCGCCGCGTAGACTGTGAGACCGGAGCCGGCAAAGCCCGCGGTCGAATTACCCTCGTTCGCCGTCAGCACGAGCGCTGTGCCGGTCGGCGAATCCTCGGCGCTGATGAACTTGGTGACTTCCGGGGCGTTGCCCTCGCCCGTAAGCGGCGGACGGTAACCGACATAGCTGGCATTTGCCGGATCGGTGACGTCATAGATCATGACGCCCCCGACGCGCTCCAGGCCGACAAAGGCATAGGTTCGGCCGTTGATAACGCCGATATCGATGCCTTCCGGCTCCGGCCCCTTGTTGTCGGAACGGTTGTCTGTGGCGCCGCCTCCGCCGCCCTCGGCGGTGTCGATGTTGAAGCGGGCCGCGAAGTCACGGGCAATGATTGCCTCAAACTCGCCGCCGCTCTCGCGTACCTTGGTGATGGTGCCGTCGGCATTCTGCTTGAAGATCGAGATGCCGCGGCCGCCATAGGCGTAGATCTGATCGATATCGCCGTCGCCATCGGTATCGCCGAGATCCTGGCGGACACGAAGCCGGCCGAGGCCTGTGGTGTTGTTCTGAAGCGCAGCCGCATTTGCATAGGCTGTCGGGTCGAGCGTCAGATCGGCAAGATTGGCTTCATCGTCGAGATTGACGCGCGCATCGCCTTCGTTGGCGGTAATGAAATAGGTGGAGCCGCCGACCGAATAGCTTGCGATCGCATCCGGCTGCAGCAGGCCGATCACATCAGCCGTACGCAGGTTCGCAGTACCATCGCGGTCGCTGCCGTCGAACGCGTTGCCGGCGAGATTGTGATCGACGCCACCGAGCGGCAGAATGGCGATCGGTTTGGTTGCGGTTGGATTGGTGAGATCGATCACCGCAACGGCATTGACTTCCTGAAGCGTGACATAGGCGCGCGACCCATCCGGAGAGACGGTGATGTACTCCGGCTCGATGTCGGCGGCAGCGGCCTGACCGGTGAGCACGCTCACGCCGGCCTGCTTGAGAACGTTCTCAAAACCATTGAGCCCGTCGAATTCGATCGTGGTCGCAACGGCTGCATTGGCCGCCCCCCCGGCGAGGCTGATGACCGACACGCTGCCTTCCGGATTGACCACGTTCGGTCCGACCGTGAACGGCTCGGCCTCGTTCGCGACCAGTAGTTTCGATCCGTCCACAGTGAAGACGATCTGGTCCGGACCGGCGCCGACTTCGACCGTCTTGATCAGAACACCATTGGTATCGAACAGCGCGACGAAACCATTGCCGCCGGGCTGATCGCTGGTGAAGGCGACCGCGAGCACGCCGTTCTTGACGGCGACCGAGTTGGCGCCGCCGAAACCGTCAAGCGCGGTGAGGTCGATCGACCCGACGGAACTGGTAGCGCCGCTGGCGCTGATGCCGACGATGTCGATCTTGTTGCCGATAGTATTGAGCACGAACGCGCGATCGGTGGTGGCGTCGAAGGTCACGACCTCGGCGTTGGTGCCGGCCGCCGGCGTGAAATTGTCAAGACGAACGAGTTGAACCGCATTGCTTGCGACCGGCGCCGGCGTAGCGCCAGCAAGCGATGGCGCTTCGTCGAGGATGGTGATGCCGTTGATCACGTTGCCCGGAGCGGCTGCATCGTCGTTCTGGATCGTGCCGGTCGCGGTGGCCTGCGCACCGAGCGACGCGGTTACCGCTGCATTGCTGTTGGCGACCGTCTGCAGCGTCAGGGTGAACGCCTCGCTGGCTTCGACGACGGCATCGCCGGCGACCTGGATGGTCACGACCGCCGAAGTCTGGCCTGCCGGGATCGTGCCGCTGAAGGCGAAAGGTACCGAAACCGGGCCGCTGAAATCGGCAGCGTCCGCCGCGGCCGAGGAAACCTGGCCGCTGAAGCTGATATCGCCGACGGTTCCGCCCGTCCGCTCCACCGTGAAGGTGAAAGCCGTCGTGCCGGTGTTACCCTCGGCCTGTGAGACCGACACCGAGCCGGCCGCGAACGCGACCGCCTGGGGTTGCTGCGGCGCGCCGATGGTGAACGTCATACCGGCGATCGGCGATTGCGGATCGGTCCGGAACGGCCCGTCCGGCGTCACATTGTCGGCGTCCTGGTCGCCGCTGGCGTCCTGCGTCACGAAATTGGAGCCGGTATTGAATGCCGCCAAAGCATCTGCGCGCGAGGCGAACGTGGTTCCTGCAGTGGCCGGATTGTAGACCGCCACGTCGGCCCCGGTGGTTCCGGGCAGCACCAAGGCCGTGGAGCCAGCGGTCAGGCCGGTGTTGGTCAGCATCCCGCTGGTGGTCGCACCGCTGAAGCCGCCGTTGTTGTTGGTGACAGCGGCGAGGAACGTGGTCGGCGCGGTCAGCGAAGAGCCCGTGAAGGCATAGATCGACTCGCCAGAATTGCCGAGCGCAATCGATCCCGCGGAAACCGTGCCAATATTGACGGATTTTGTCGCCGATGTGCTTAGGAATTCGACGACCGTTCCGGCTGTAAGCGCAGAGGCACCATTGGTCCAGGAGAAACCGCCCTCGCCCGTGTTGAACGCGCTGCCGTCCCACTCATTGTCGCTGAAGTAAATGACCTGACCCGGATCGATCGTATCGATAACGATGAAGGCGAAACCATCGCTGCCATCAGCGTTGTAACCGATGAAAGCGATCGAACCGGGAACCAGAGCCATTGATATCTCCATGCGAAAAGACAAAAGGAAACCGTCGCGCCGCAGGGGGACCGCGCGCGCAGCATTGAAGAATTGTTGTTGGCGACGACAGGGAGCGTCAGCGCGCGGAATGTAGGATGGCGTTAATTACAGCGCGGTGACGGTTTCTTAACCATTGCAAGTCTTCCACCGAGATGGCGAGCTCCTCCGCTGGCTATCTCGGCGCAGAACTTTGGGCGAACCAGCGGTTGGGTTTTCCGCGTTCAACCTACGGCTTGCACGCACACGACCGTGCGATCCGGCGAATTTCCGCTCAGTTGCAGCGACGGCGGCGGCGGCGAATCGGCCAGGGCGCCTCATGCCGACATCCGCAAAGGAAGTCGCAGCATCACTGCTGCGACAATTTGCTCCTTCTCACCGATGTCAGTTCGTTCAACCGCTGACTAGCCGCCGCACTTCGGCAGAAGATCGGACACGGTTTTAACCAGCTCAGGCATGACCTGCACCGCCGTACGTTTGCCTGTGACCAGGCTCTCCATATGGTGCTTGATCACCTCAATAATTTTCAGCGAATTATCGCCTGGAAAGGACGCCCATTCCGTCAGCAACGGCAACTGCTGGATACTGGTGAGGTGGTTGGGGCTCCTCGCGTAGAAAGCGCCGAGCAGGTCCGGCGTCTTCACGGCGATCTCGTTGCCGGGCATATAGCCGGTGGAATTGACCATCGCGGTCTGGCCGACCGGACCAGTGGCGAACTTTACATATTTCCAGGCGGCCTTCTGGCGTTCGGCGTCCTTTGCGAAAACCATGGCGACGTTTCCGCCTGCGGGAAGGCGTCCGTCGGCGACAGCGAGCGGGAACGCGACGGTCTTGAACTGGAATCGACCACCGATCTGCCGCTCGGCCGCGGCCACATAGGATGTGGAATCAGCGAGCATCGCGATGTTGCCGGCGACGAATGATTGCCGGGCCTGACCGAGCCCGAGATTCGGCATGCCCGATTTGCCGAAATCTTCGAGCGTCTTCAGCGCCCACATGCCGTTTGCGTCATCGAAGGCGATGCTGCACCCGTCAGCTTTGAGAATGTGGCCGCCTTTGCTCGTCACCAGCGACTGGAACAGCCAGTTTCCGGTTTGCTCCCACTGATAATAGAAACCGGTAGCCGCAGTGCCCGCTTTCGCCTCGATGGTCTTGCCCAGAGCCATAAGCTCTGGCCAGGTCTTTGGCAGCGCCGACGCATCGGTGCCGGCCTTTGCGAGCAGATCAGCATTGACGTAGAGCACCGGCGTCGAGACGGCGAACGGCAGGCCGTAGAGCTTGCCCTTGTATTTTCCGAGCTCCGCGAGCGTCGGGTAATAGCCAAGCTCTGCAAGCCCTCCATCTGCCGCGGCGAAGCCATCAAGCGGCGCGCCCAGTCCCCGATCCACGAACAGGCCGATCTGGTTGATCCCGTTGAAAGCCACATCGGGCAGTCGACCAGTGATCTGGTCGCGCAGGATCTGCTGCGCGGCCTCCTCGTAGCTCGCTGCGGGATTGCGGAACTTCACCTTGATGTCGGGGTGCGCCTCGGTGAAACGCTTGGCCAGGTCCTGATGCAGCGCATTGAAGGTGCCGGGTGTGGTGTAGAGCACGTCGAGCGTGACCTCCGCCCGCGTCGAGGTGGCGCCAATTGCCGTGAGGGCAGCGGCCCCGGCGAGCACTGCACTTAGCCGGGTTACGAGTTGATCAAGCATGGGCGGTCTCCATTTTGGATTACTTCATGGTTGTTACAGCGAGGCCGTCGATGAAGCGGCGCTGCGCGATCAGGAATGCAATGAGAAGTGGGGCTACGATAATCACGGCGCCCGCCATCAGCGGACCCAGGAATTGCCCGGCTTCATCGTCACGGAAGAGCAGGATGCCGAGCGCAGGCGTGGAAATTTCCTCGCGACGCACCGCGATGAGCGGCCAGAATAAGTCGTTCCAATGGGCCACGACCGAGAAGATGCCAAAGGCGACCAACGCCGGCGCTGTCATGGGGATCATGATGCGCCAGATGATCTCGAACTCGCCGAGTCCATCGAGGCGGGCGGCGTGAATGATCTCGTCGGGTATGGACCGAAAGAACTGCCGGAGCAGGAAAATGCCGAAAGTAGAGATCGCCCACGGCAGGATCAGCGCGGCATAAGTGTCGAGCAACCCAAACACGTTCAACAGGACGAAATGCGGAATGGCGAGAGCTTGAGGCGGCAGCAGCAGGCCGACCAGCACTGCGGAGAACAAGGTGTCCCTGCCGCGAAAACGCAGCTTCGCAAGTGCATAGGCGCAGGGAATGGAGGCAAGGAGTTGCAGCGCGAAGATCGCCGTGCACACCAGCAATCCGTTTAACAGGAAGCGGAACATCGGCGCCGCGGTTAGCGCGACGCGGTAGTTCTCGACCCCATGAAAGGCCGTCGGCCAAAGGCGGAAGTCGGACTGAAAAATCTCTTCCGGCGGTTTGAGCGACAGGCTCACCATCCAGACGAACGGTAGCAGCGCGAAAGCCGCGGTGAGAATCAGAATCGCATGCCGGGCAACCCGGCCAGCGAACCGCCGGTCTGGAAAGCGGGCGATCATGAATAATGGACCCGCCGTTCGAGAAGGCGCGCCTGCGTCAGCGTAAGCAGCACGATGATTGCGAGATAGACCACCGTGAGCGCTGCGCCATATCCCATGCGGAGGAAATCGAAGCTCTCGGTGTAGAATCGATGCAACAGCACTTCGGATGCATAGTTCGGCCCGCCCTGGGTCAGAACGCGAACACTGTCGAAGACCTCGAAGGACCGCGTCGCCGTCAAGATGACGACGAACATGGTGACCGGTCCCAGCATGGGCAACGTCACGAAACGCAGCCGGTCCAGAACGCCGTCGGCGCCGTCAATGGCGGCGGCGTCGTAGAGTTGCTGCGGGACGGCCTTCAGGCCGGATACGAACAGCACCATGGCGAAACCGAAGCCTTGCCATATGCCGATCAAGGCGAGAGCGAGCAGCGCGGTGCGCTCGTCGCGAAGCCAGTTAATTCCGGAAATACCCATCACGCCCAGGGCGCGATTCACCAGCCCGATCGTCGGATGCAGCATGGTGCCCCAAACGATCGCCATGGCCGACATCGTGGACATCACAGGAAGAAAGTGCGCGGCCCTGTAGAAACCACGCAGGCCGGGATTGGCCTCGATGAGCAGAGCCACGACGAGACCGAGCAGCACCGTGCCCGGCACGACGATGGCCACATAAACCAGCGAGTTGGTCAATGCCTTCCAGAAGGTCGGGTCCGCGAACAGCGCCCTGAAGTTCGCGATACCGATGAAGTTAAAAGTGAATGATCCCAGCTGCCAGTCCGTCAGCGAGAAAAGCACGACCGCCGCGACCGGGCCGAACAGAAGTCCGATCAACAGCAGCAATGCCGGCGTTACGGCGAGCCAGGCAAGCCCGTGCTCCCCCGATCTCTTCGCGACGCTTGCTTTGGCATCGACCCTGCGTTGGCGATCGTGGTCAAGCGCTGTCAAGCCGCAGCCTCCACCTGCTCGGCCTGGCGCTGGCGCCTGCCCGCATTATCAAACTGCAGCAAGCAGGCCGGCTCGATCTGTAGGCCGATCGAACGGCCCGCTTCGGAACGCGATGCGTCAGGATGCGTACGCACGACGACCGTGCCCTGCCCGTCTGCCAGCGTCACGTTCAGGAAGATATCGGAACCGAGATTCTCCACGCTGGCGACGACGCCATTGAGTCTTCCATCTCCGGACGCGACTATTCCGACGGCCTCTGGACGAAACGCGAGGTACGCTGTGTTGCGATGAACGCCTGCAGGAAGCGACGCACCCAAAGATGTCCAATGGGCGCGAGAAACCACGTTGATCTTCGGGCTGCCGATCATCTCGGCAACCCGCAGGTCCTCTGGGTCGCGATAGAGCCGTTCCGGTCGATCGACCTGAAGCAGTTCGCCGTCCATCATCACGGCGACGCGGTCGGACATCGTCATCGCTTCTGCCTGATCGTGGGTGACGTACACGAAGGTGACGCCGAGACGGCGATGTAGCGCGATGATTTCCGCACGCATCTGCACCCGCAATTTGGCGTCGAGATTGGACAGCGGCTCGTCCATCAGGAACACGGCGGGATCCCGCACCATCGCGCGGCCCAGCGCGACACGCTGGCGCTGACCACCGGAGAGCTGGCCCGGCTTGCGGTTCAACAGATGGGCGATGTCGAGCATGGAAGCTGTTTGCTCGATCTCGACCCGGATGGCTCTTTCAACATCGCCTCGTCCCGGCAACGCACGGCCCACCAATGGCAGCCGCTGGCCGAAGCTCAAGCGCCGCGTTCGCAGCGGCATGGCGAGGTTGTCGAAAACGCTAAGATGGGGATAGAGCGCGTAAGACTGAAATACCATGGCGACGTCGCGCTCCTTGGGGCGCTTGTCGTCCACACAGCGGCCGCCGACCACGACCTCACCGCTATCCTGCGACTCTAGCCCGGCGATAATCCGCAGCAAGGTGGATTTCCCGCATCCGGACGGGCCCACCAGGGTGAGAAATTCCCCATCCCGAATGCTCAGCGACACGCCTTTCACCACGGCGGTTTCGCCATAGTTCTTCTCGATGTGGCGGAGTTCGATCTCAGCCATTGCGACCTCCCCGAACCGCCTGGAGTGCACGCCCATCCATTCCGGAGGCGGGAAGCCCGAGATGCGTAAGAATGGTTGGCGCAATGTCGGTGATGCAGGAGGGCTCCTGCCTCGCCATGCCAGGGCTGAAGCCCGAGCCGTCGATCATGAGAAAAGGCGCTTGCTCGCCGGCACCGAGGCCACCGTGCTGGCCGCTGCCGAGGATATCTGCCTTGTTGCCGGCACGTTCCGCGACGAGACTGGTGCCGGCGACGCCGTAGGCATTGGGCTCATCGCTCGCGCGCATTGAGACCGCAAAAGCGAGGCCGTGATCCCGGCCCTGCCCCACCGACGCCAGCGCGCCGCCATCGAAAACGGTTTCCACCCATTCCTGACTGGCGAGGAAATCGCCGACCAACGGCGTGCGCGCGACGAAATCGGGATGGACGTAGAGCAGCGCGGAGGTGCCGTTCGAGGCGACGACCACGTCGGTCGATTCAAGGCTTTCCTTCAATCCGGCAGTGACCAGTTCTTCGTCGATGTCGATGACGCCGGTCACCGTCTGATGGCCGTGATCCGATCCTATCAGCAAGAGAACATCGTCTCTGTCGGCGAGCGTGGCGACTGCGTCCATGACGCGCCCGGCATTGCGGTCTGCTTCTGCCAGCACCGCAAGATGACCGGGTGATCCCATGGGCAAAGCGTGCTGCGTGGCGTCCGGCTCGCCAAGCCACAGCACCGCAAGCGCCGGAGGATCCGACGGGAGCAACACCGCTTCGCGGATGAAGCGCTCGGTCATTGCCCGGTCGCCTTCTACGTCCAGCGTGACGCGAAGCTGCTCGTCTTCCGGCAGCGGGACGCGGTCGCGACCGAACGATCCGGCGCGATGATAGACCCGCCCAAATCCATCCGGATCGTGCGCATAGGCCGCTCCTGGTGAAACGTTGCTGAAGATAATGGCACCGCCGCTGCCCGTTAAGCGCTCGGCCAGGGTTGGCACGGCCAGCGAGCGACCCGTGACACGCCGCTTGTGCTGGAGGAAATCCGGACGACCCGCGTCGTGCCGAACGAGGCGGCCGTCTTCCATGAGCGCCATCGTGTTGCCCTGCAAGCCGTGGCGCGCCGGATAGCAACCCGTCGCAAGGCTCGCTGAAACCACCCGCGTGCAGGACGGAAACACCGTGCGATGGGCGGCGAACTGCTCGGAACGCTCGGCGAAGGCGGCAAGACGAGGCGTGGTCTGCGGCGTCACGAGATCGCGGCGAAGACCATCGAGGATGACGAGGATAGCACGAGGCATAGTCAGACTTTCACTTCGTTGAGTAGAACCGAAAAGACATCGTAGTTGCGGAGCGGCTTCCCTGCCCTGCTCTCAACCAGTTCGGCCTTCAGCGGGTGAGAGAGAATGAACGGCACCACCTGTTCGGCGAGCCCGCCATGAGAACGCAGCCGCTCGCCCGATAGCTGCGAAATGTCGTGATCGCTTGCGTGGGCGCCGAGGGCGACGCCCGACCTTGCCACCACGGCGATGTCGCCTTCGCGATCTTCAGGCAGCTCGAAGCGCAGGCATGCTTCCTCACGCGAAGCGGCCATGCAGACACCGGGGATCTGCCGAATGAAGTTCAACACCGCGGTGGCGGAAGGGTCCGTCCGTTGCAGATGGACACGGACAAAGCCGCCCAGCGCGCCATGGTGACGCACGAAGGGATCGGTGATCGGGCAGATGACGCGGGTTGCGCGCACGCCGAAGGCGGCATCCAGGAGGTCGCCAAGATAGACGACGTTCGGCTCGCCGCTCGGGTCGGCCATGTCGTTCATGCCATGGTCGGCGACAATCCCGAGGCAGGCGCCAAGCGCAATCATACTGGCGAGCCGCTGGTCCACCGCGCGCATGAAGGCGATCGCTTCGGGCGCATCCGGTGCATGCTTGTGCTGCACATAATCGGAAAGCGACAGATAGATCAGGTCCAGCCGGCGGGTTTCAAGCAGCCGAATTCCGGCATCGAGCACGAACAAGGAAAGATCGGCGGAGTACTGGTCTGGCGCTCCCCGCCCCACCAGCGCACCGATGGCGGAGATGCCGTTCTCCGCATCGGTCGCCTCGTCGGCCTTCTCGGCCGAGAAAGCGATGCCGTCGAGCCCATGACCGAGCGCCTTGCGCAGCTTGTCCTTGGCGGTAACGGCGGCGACCCTGGCTCCCGCCTGCGAGAACGCTGCCAGAATGGTTGGCGCGCGCACAGGGGTAGCGTCCACCATCATGATTTCTGCGCCGGTGGCGCGGTCGAGATAGAAATTGCCGGAGACACCGTGAACCGCGGGCGGCACACCGCAGACGATCGACACGTTATTGGGGTTGGTGAATGTCGGCATTGCCGCGAGCGCGGAGGCGGCAAAACCTTGGCGCCGCATCCGGTCGATGGCAGGGATGGCGCCAGCGGCGCTGGCAGCCTCGATATAGGCAAGATCGCAGCCATCGAAGCAGATGACCACAGCCGGATGTTTCGGCCACGCATAGATGCGGCCGTTCACGCTCACCGGAGGTCTCTCCGCGCGATAGGTGGCGGTCAGGATTCGATCAGGTTTGTTCATGGGAAGACTTGTCGTTGAGGGTTACAGCGTCTGCGAGCCACGCGGCCATGGGCAGAGGATTCCGGTCGCCGCCCTGGCAACCAATGAGCGCCGCGCCGGAGCGACTTGGTTTGGCGTTCATTGTCGCGAATGGCGATCACATCATCCCGAACGTAGAGTTGATCAGACGGCTGAGATCGGAGAGCACGCCGCGCAGGGCGACAGCGCAGAACCTGTAAACATCGAAGTCGTTGCGAAGGCCCCGATGTCGGGCTTGTTCTGATGGGCAGCCAAGATCGATCCGGGTCCGCCGACATCAGCGACAACGCCGCTTTGATCACCCATCACCCCGATCACGATCTTGCTGTCGGAAAATTGCGCGAGGGCAGATGTTGCCCAGCCGCACAAAAGTAATGACCCGATGATCAGCCGACGCATGGACGATCTCCTGTTTCCAAGCTCGGCGGACAGATAGAGGGACCACGTAACACATTTGTGACGGCCAAGGCACATTTGGGCACTTGTGGACAAGTATGAAGATTTGCCATTCCGACCCGGAAACAGGCAAACAGCGGATCCTGAAGCTGATCGGAGGATCGGGCGTGTTGATTCGAGGCCCGCAAGCGGCATCAAACGAAGGCGAAGCCGGGGATGGTCGAGCCGAGGCCGCGTTGGTGGCCAAAATCTGCTGGTACTATTTCAGGGAAGGTCAAACCCAGGACGCGATCGCGCAGCGGCTGAAGATGACCCGCAAGCGCGTCAACCGGATCCTTGGTGACGCCCGGGAAAGCGGCTTCGTTCAAATCACGATCGCCGACCCGGCGGGCCTACGCACCGAGCTTGAAGAAGAGCTCATCCGCAAATTCAATCTGCGTCACGCCATCGTGGTCCCGGTCCCCATGGGCGGCACCGACGTGCGTTCTTTCGTCGGCGCCGCCGCTGCGCGATACGTCGCCGAGTGCCTTCCGCCGTCGGGTTCGCTGGGAATCACCTGGGGAGGCACCATCAATGCGGCAGCCCAAAACCTGCCGCAGCGATCCGGAGACGGCACCCGCGTGGTGCTGATGTCCGGCGGTTTGGCCGAAAGCGCGCCGATCAATCCATATGACAATGCGACGATGATTGCCCGGGCGCTCGGCGCGCGATGCTATTATCTGACCGCGCCAATGTTCGCCGAGACTGCCGAGTTGAAGGACATCCTCGTCGCCAGTGAGCCCGTACGCTCCGTGCTCGCCATGGTGCCCTCCCTCGACGTGGCGCTGTTGAGCGCGATTGACCTTTCCGAGCAATCGAAGGCGCTCGAATACGAGGTCATTTCTCGGGAAACCTGGGCTTCGTTGCTTGAAGCGGGCGCCGTCGGCGATATCTGCGGTCACTACCTCGATTCGTCAGGCAAGCCGCTTCGTCACCCCCTGGTGCAGCGGACGATCAATCCGCCGATCGAGCATGTGCTCCAGATCAGGCATCGGATTCTCGCGGCCGGCGGCGAGCACAAGGTCCCCATTATTCGCGCCGGCCTGTTGGCTGGGTTCTGCCAGGTCCTGGTCACCGACGAAGCGGCCGCGTCCAAACTCCTGGATTGAGCTCGCCTCACCACGGCAGCGAGTAGGTTTTGATATTCGTAAAGCTCTTCATGGCTTCCAGCACGCCCTCCTTATGGCCGAGGCCGGAATCCTTGATGCCGCCGAACGGTGTCAGCTCCGTCCGGTATCCCGGAACTTCCCATACGTTGACGCAGCCGACGTCGAGGGCATCGACAAAGCGGGTGATGGTGTCGAGCCGGTTTGTGCACAACCCCGCCGACAGACCGAAGGCCGTCGAGTTGGCGATGGCGATGATGTGTTCGATATCGTCAAGGCAGCGAATGATCGGCAGGACGGGACCAAAGGTCTCTTCGCGCACCAACTCGCAATCGGGCGGAACATGGTCCAGCAGTGTCGGCGGGTAAAGCCCGCCTTGCGGAGTATTGCCGAGCAGCAAACGCGCGCCGCACTGAACTGCGGCTTCGACGCGTCCGGCGATGATCGACGCCGCCTTCGCGTTGATGACCGTCCCCACATCCGTCTCGGGGTCCATCGGATCCCCTGCCCTGAGGCGCTTCATCAGAGAGAGGGTCGTTTCGGCAAAGCGATCGGCAACGCTTTCGACCACCAGGGCCCGTTTGACGGCGGTACAGCGCTGCCCGGAATTCTTGGTCGCGCCCTGCACCGCCAATCGGGCGGCGCGGTCGAGATCGGCATCACCCAATACGATCAGAGGATCGTTCCCGCCGAGCTCGAGCACCAGCCTCCTGTATCCCACCCGTTCGGCGATTCTCTTTCCGGCCGCTACCGACCCGGTGAACGTCACCAGGTCGATGTCCGGATCATTGATCATCGCGTCTCCCAGCGAACGTGGTTCGCCGGTAATCACCGACAACATTTCCGGCGGCAGGCCCGCCTCATAAAGCAGATCGGCAAGAGCAAGCGCGGTCAAAGGCGTCGCTTCCGCCGGCTTCAGCACGGTCCTGTTGTTGGTCGCGATCGCCGGAGCGAGCTTGTGACTCACGAGATTCAGGGGATGGTTGAAGGGGGTAATTGCTGAGATGACGCCAAGGAGCGGCGTCCTTGTCGCGAATATGCGTCTAGCCTGCGCCCCTCCTCCGATGTCGCCCGCGTAAATCTCTCCATCGTCCCGGAGCACGGCTTGCGCTGCGAAGGACCAGACATCCCTGGCCCGCGCGGTTTCATGCAGCGAGTCTTTCAAGCACAGGCCGCTTTCCGATGTAATGAGATGCGCTAGCCGGTCCCGGTTTGCTTCGATCGCCTCTGCCGTGGCCAGGAGGATCCGCGCCCGCTCACGCCTTGTGAGCTTGGGACGAAATGCCCGGGCGATCGCGAAGGCCCGCCGAGCGTGCTCGGGACGCGCCTGTGGCACCGCAGCTATTACCTGATCGGTAAACGGGTTCCGCACGTCGATGAACGAATCCGAAAGAACATCCTCTCCCGCGATCTTCATCGGGTGACAGACACGTGTCGGATCTAACATCGCGTGGCTCCATGTGGTGTTCGCTGACGATCGCGGGTTTCCAGGTGCGTGAAATCGTACTCACAGCGAGTGGCACCCTTGACCGCCGCCAAATTGCAATGGCGACGCCAACGATCATAAGAACCCAGGCAACCACGACGCACGTGATGGGAGTATCCCGTTGCAAGACGGCAGCCGCAACCAGCGCGACGACAGGGATGAGAACGAGGCTCTGAGATGCGATCAGCGAGGAAATACGGCTGAGCGCGCGGTACCAAGCGACGAATGCCAAGCCGGTCGCCACGATCAAGTTCAATGCGATAGACCAGGCAAGTATCGGCAACAGAGTCCAGTCAAGCCGACGTTCCAGCAGCAACGATGCAACGATGACAATGCCCCCTGCGGTCGCCAGTTGAAAAACGGCGCGGTTCCACACATTGATGTCGCTGGGAGCGCGTTTATGAATCCATGTTCGCAGCGCCCAGCTGAAAGCCGCCATTGAAAGCAACGCGAGGCCCAGGATGTCATAAGGTGTCTCCACCGGCACCGTACCCGACGCCAGCATCCCGAGACCAAGCATGCCGCAGGTCAATGCCACGAGATCAAGGAGCGATTGCATTTGGCGATCGATCGTCCATTCAATGGCGACGAGCGACAAGGGCATCGTATAGAAGATCAGGGCGCTGGTGCCGACATCGAAATACTGCAAGCCGACAAAAGCCAGCCCGAGGCCTCCGGCCATTTGAAGGAGAGCCAGCGCGACAAGCCTGCCCTTCCCTTCACAACCGCTCTGGAGTGGGTATCCAACACACAGGCGGACAACGCCGACCGCGATGGCCCCGCCGAGCAAACAGATGCCGGTGAAAAACAGCGGCGGCGAAGACTGCAAGACATTCTTGATCGCAACCCAGTTCGTGCCGCAAAGAATGACCGCGAATGAGAGGCCGCGGAAGCTGGTCAGCCTATCGACCGCCTGATGTTTCACCCGGCCACTCCCGCTGGTACGGCTTGCAGATCGAAGGCCTCCGGCTGGTTCAGCGCGATCTGGAACGCTTCTTTGTTTTCCTCCGGGCTATGACGAGACGTCACCCGGGGTAACGAGCGCGAATGCGATTGATTGACCTTGCAGAGCAGGAAGTGCGGCCCTTCGGTCGACAGGCTTCGCGCAACCGCCTCGCCCAATTCGGCGCCGGTCACGCACCGGCAGACCGCGTGGTACCCGCAAGCCGCGGCAACGGCTTCCAGCGAGGAAGTGACCGAGGTGGATTCCTGCTTCCCTGTTGAGACGTAGCCTTCGTTATCGAGCACGACGTGCAGGAAATTTCGGGGAGATGCGTACCCGATCGTGGATAACACTCCCATATGCATCAGCACGGCACCATCGCCATCCAGCGCGACCACGCGGCGCGATGGATGCGCGAGCGCGACGCCGGCAGCCACCGCGCTGCAATGGCCCAACGATCCCTGCATGTAAAAATTCTCTGGACGGTCGCTCACGCGAAACAGCTCCCGGGAGATGAACCCGGTCGTCGAGACGACGAGATCGGTGGGTCGCAGGGCTTCGCTGATGATCTCAAGGGCGCATCCGACGCTAAGTGGATAGCCCTCCACTTGTTGCTCGCCGTTGGCGACGACGCCAAGCCCCGCCGACAGCTGACCTTTGCGGACCAGAATCGCAAACGAGACCGATCGCTCGAATGCCTCTTCGGCCTTCTGGAGCGTCGCCATGAACCCCTGCGGCGTCCCGTCGAACTCGCTCCACGGGATTGCCAATTGATCGAGCAATGCATGGGTTTTGGCGCCCATGATGCGGTGCTGCGGCTCGTCCTCGGGCTCGTCGGTATGTCCCCGCACGGAGATCAGAAGCAGCGTTGGAATGCAGTTGATCTGGACCAGCGACGTCAGCGGATTGATGATGTTTCCCAGTCCGGAATTCTGCAGGGCGACGACGCTTCGTTGCCCCGCCAGCGTCGCGCCGACGGCGAACGACAGCGCGCTGCCTTCGTTCGACGCCGGGACTGACGTGATATCCTTGTCCAAGGCGACCTGCTGGAACAGATCAGCGAAATTCGAGCAAGGTACCCCGGAAAAAAACTCATACTTCTGCTGCTTCAGCAGACCCAGGAGCGTCGTTGTCGACATGGTCATTTTGGATTCCCTTCCCACAGGCGATATTTTTCCTCGCGCCGGACAGCGCGCAGCGGTGGCTGCCGTCAGCATCGACGGCAGCAGGATCAGGCGAAGCCCTTCGGATTTTGTCCGGATAGGGCTCTTGTTCAGTTGGAGCTGCCGGCGATCTTTCGCGCCGTGATCAGGCTTCGGTTGCAAATCGACTTGCGATAGTCGACGTGCTGAAAGCCTGCACCTTCCATGAGGGAACGCATGTCCTCGAAACTGTAACAGCAGCCCTCGTAGCTGGTGGTCAGCAGGACCGAATATTCGGCCTCCTCCACCGGCGCAGGCCCGCCCCGGTCGTCCGGGTGACAACTGAAGACGGCTACCCGGCCGCCAGGCAGCAAGCTTCGGTACGACTTGTCCAGCAACAGCCGCACTTTCTCCGGTCCCCAATTGTGGAGGACATGCGAATAGAGATGGAGCGAAGCGGTCTGCGGAAACGGATCGACAAACATGTCTCCGGCGATCACGCGCGCTCTCGGCGCGGTCAGCTTGCGGTCGGCAAGACATCGCGTGGCGAGCTGGTCGACCGGAGGACGTTCAAATATCATCGCCGACAGATTGGGATACCGGTTGAGCAGGTGCGCGGAATAGACTCCGGATCCACCTGCCACATCCAGGACAGCCGTGTCGTGCGTACAATCGAGCAGGCGCACGAGGTCGGGAGCAAAAATCCGCCCGCGCTCCTCCATTCCGCGCGTATTCAGATCGGCGAAATCGTCGGTTTGCATCAGCTCGTCGAAGTTGGTCGCGTCACCACGCTCGACATGCCACGTATCAGGTGTGTCCAGGCGTAATACGTCGTAAATCTCCCGGACAGACGATTTGTACTTCATGACGGCGATGTAGGAGGAAATGTTCTCGCTCGAGTTGCGGCTCAAGTAGCGCCGCGCAGATGCTGAAGCGAGAAGCTTGCCGTCGACGTTGTCGAGCAGTCCCCAGGACTCAAACAGCCTGATCATGGTTCGCGTCGGCCGTTCCTTGATCTTAAAATGGCCGCGCAGCTCCGCTTCGGTCGCCGGTGTCTCATCGAGATAGGTGAAGAGATCGAGCCACGAGACCGCCGCGATATAAAGGTCGGCCGCGTAGGAACTATCGCGCCATTGGATCACCTGGGCGATGTCAGGTGCAGGAAGCTGGCTTGGTATTGAGGCCGCCAGTGTTGATTGAAGCATGGTACGAATCTCCGCGTTCGAAGGGCTCTACGCTGTGGGATAGAGGGACCGGAGACTCACGCTTTCGCGTGACCATTTCCGTTGTACGTCGGCAAGTAGCGCTCCTCGGCAGTAGCGAGTTCGCCGTAGCGCAACAGACCAAAGACCTCGTCGAGCGTGGCGACTTCGCCTTCGATGCCGGCGATGCTTTCCTCGGCGATAATGCGGCCGCAAATGTCTCTCATCCCGGCGATCGCCGCCCGCATCGAGTGGTTGGCCCAGATCACCGTGGAGATGCCGGCTTCGCGATAAGCGGAGACAGGCGTTCGATAGTATTTGGTGGGGACGATCACGACGGGAAGCCGGTTCTGCCAGGCGCCGGTGAAGGCGAGGATCTCGTCCGCCACGCTCTTGCGCGAATGAATGAGGATGGCGTCAGCTCCGGCCTCCGCATAGGCATGGGCGCGCGTAAGCGCCTCGTCCATCCCGTGGCCAGCAATCAGCGCCTCGATCCTGGCGACGAGGACCAGGTCGTCGCCTACCGTATCTTTCACAGCGCGGAGCCGGCCCGAGAATTCGCCGGTATCGGCAAGCGGATGCCGATCGCCGACGAACGAATTCATTTTGGGAAAGCCCTTGTCCTCCAGCGCAACCCCGGCGGCGCCGCGCTGCTGTAGCTTGCGCGCCAGAAGGCGTGCGTTGTTGAAATTGCCAAAGCCGCTATCGCCGTCGACAAGCACCGGAAGGTCGGTCGAGTCCACCATGCGCTCGACGACATCAACGAGCTGGGTCCAGGAAGCTTCGTTGGCGTCGCGGTAGCCGAGCGAGCACGAAATTGAAAGGCCGGATGCCCAGAGTCCCTTGAAGCCTGCGCGCTCGGCGATGGCGCCCGACAGACCGTCGTGGGCCTCCATCAGGAATGAGAGCTCGTGATTGCAGCAGATCTGGTTGCGAAGCTTGTGCGCCGCTTGCGACGTGGAGTGGTGATGATGGCCGTTCGCGACGATGGACTGTTTTTGCGGTTGCATGCCGAACTCCTTGAGCGTCTCATTGACCACCAATAGTTGTCACTCATTTCATCTCGTCGTCAATATCTAATTCTAGTTGTCATGGAAAAATCTAATTGTAGTTGATATGCGTAACTGGTGCCCGAGCAGACGCCGCCGATTGCGCGCGCCACTTCAAATCACTGCAACCGGGAAGGGATTCGCTCCCTGACCTCGCGCATCCAGATTTGGGACAACGACTGCGGCAAGCGGATGCAGAAGAACGCCGTCACCAAAGCGTGAAGCCAATCATCCATCGAATTTTGATGTCTAGCGTAGCGAGTGCGGTTAAGATGACGCAACTTCGCCAAATAATAAGCGCTCAATGGACGACTTTGCTCCGGGTTGACGGGTGAGGGTCGCATGCAAACTATCGTTCTGGATGACCACGGCCGCACATGGGACGCACGATCCTCGGCCTTGCGAAGTTCCCTGCACTGCTCACTTCCTGATTTCGATTTTCTGACCTACCTCGTCGAAAATCTGGGATATGTGGCGGTCACGAAAATCGCTCCCAATGCGGCGCGCATCCGATTTCAGCCCGAAACGGTGTCCCAAACGAGCATCGCCGCAGCTCTATACTGCCTCGCTGATATGGGGGTCGAGCGCACCATCATTTCCCACCCGGGTCAGTTCGTCGAGAAGCTGGTCCCGAGTTTCGCGCAGACGATCGCCTACTTTGCCGAGCAAACTGCTGCGAGCCATCCGAAAACTTCTCGCGCGTTCGCGGGCAGAGAGCTGCCGCTCGAAATGCTTGCCAGCGCGGACAAAGCACTTGCATCACTTTTCGCGCATTGGATTGATTCCAAGCAGGTTTACGATTCAGCGAAGTTGGCCGACGTGTTGCCCGATTCGCTTCGTGGGCGCTTCATACTCGTCGAGCCCGTGGATGGCCGCCTGACCATTACCGAGGTCGGACCTGGCTTTGAGATTTTTGGCGAGACCTGGCGGAAGAATGCGCGAGGCCTGCCTATGGAAGAACAACCGGATTACAATTACGGCCAGTGGGTGCAAGGCATTTACCGCCGTGTCCAGGAGACGCTGGTGCCGCGCCTGGACGAGGTGAACGCCACGATCAGACGGCCAGACAGGAACGACAGCATTCACTGCCATTATCAGCGTCTCATCTTGCCGTTCACGTGCAAGGGAAGCGGGGGAACATGCCTTCTCGGCGCATCGGCCGTTGACTTCTGGAAGCAACAATCCGCCCTAGATCGCCGGGCTGTCGAAGAATGTCCGGCGTAGATCAATCCGCCCTTCCCTTATGCGGTAGACATCCGCAAATCGCATGCTGAGATTGCGCCCATTCTTGGCAACGCCGGAAAAGCTGCCCCAGCACGCAATGTTTGCGCCGTCGCTCAGCACCCTCTCGACGCGATGCTGGCCGAGCGAAATAATCCGTTTCGTCAGGTAAAAGTCCAGGATAGCCGGCTTTCCGACGAACGGTTCATAACCCGGTCGTTCGTAGATCGCCTCGTCGTGGAGAAATTCGGAAAGCCCTGCCCAGTCCCTGCCGTCGATGCAACCGAACAGCGCTTTGACAAGCCCTTCTGAATCCTCGGGACGAAAGGTTTGATTATTTAATACCGCCACGCCTTGCGACATCAGTGATTTGCGTCCTCGGCAATGCGGGGCCCAATAACAGGGACATTCACCCGGTCCATGATTGCTGCAAGATCGGCAAGGAGTTCGTCAGACTGCATCCAGCCCAGTCCGCAACGCATCTCGCCAAGCGGCGACGCCACAAGTTCAATGCAGCTATGCTCGATCTTCGTGTATCCGGCACGCTCTGCCAGGCCGCCGGCGATGACGGCATCGGCCATCATGCCGATCGTGAAATCGCTATTCCAGCGTGTGAAGGCATATGCCCGCGCAATGCGCGATTGGATGGTTGCGAGGTCCTTGCCTCTGAAATCACGCCGATACCAGACGGCACCGGAAAAGACGACGCGCCCGCTGATTTTCTCGGCAATCGGCGTGGTGATCTTACAGCGATCTCCACGCGCGAATGCGGCATCGGGATCGGCAAAGAACATTCGCAGCGAAGCGGCCTCGTCCTTGAGAGACGTTCCCGGCCAATCATAGATGCGCGCCGCTTGGGTTGTGACGACCTCCCCATGCTTGTTCCGCCCGATCAGAACAAAGGCTGTCTCCGGCGTAACGCCGCCCAAAGCCTCGTCAAACACCGGCACAAGCGGGCGCCAGCTATCGGAGTTGGCTTTATTGGCTTCGATGAGATCCTGCAGGCTGGCAAAGGACAGCGTCACTCCCAAATCCCTTGCAGCGGTGTCGGCCCAGAGGAAGAACCTCCCGAGCAGGCCCACCGGTCCGTGTTTGATCTTGAGTTGAGTGGGTAGGCGTCCCGATTTCGGAAGAGGCTCTTGCATGGATTTCGTCCCGCCATTCTCACATCGTGTGGTTGAGGCCTAATAATCCGTGCATTTGTAACCCGCATGACATAATTCTAGTTGATAATGCCGCCCAGGAGTTGATATGCCATTTCCACCATTCCAGTTGATTGTACCGAGCAAGAATTCAACCGCGGTGCTTGATGCCTTCTGAATCTTCCGAGAAGAAATCGAAATCCCGCATGCCGAACAGACGCGGCGCCAAAATGAGGGTCTCGTCGAAGAAGCCGACCCATGTCGACGAGCACGTGGGGAAGCGGCTACGTCTTCGGCGCAACCTCCACGGCTTGAGTCAGGACGAACTGGCTAGGCGTCTTGGTCTGACATCGCAGCTCATCCAAAAGTATGAAGCCGGGGAAACCCGTATCAGCGCGTCAAGACTCTACGGCATTGCCGTGCAACTTGCCGTCCCGATCACATGGTTCTTCGACGAGTTGGAAAGCAAGAAACGACCGTCCGCCGAATCGAAGCAAACCGCCGAGGCGCAGGATTGGAGCGAACTCGTTACGAAGCGAGAGTCGCGTCAGCTCCTCGAACTCTACTTCGGCATTGCCGATGAGCGCCTACGTCGAAAATTGATGGAAGTCGCGCAGCTTCTGAAGACAACTGGCGCGGAATAGGAGCTAGCTGAGACGTAACCCGTCCACAGCCGGCGCGGGAAAACCTATGGCGTCCCCATAGGGCGACATGCGGTGCGCGTGGAAGAACAGCTCCACCAGCCGCCCTCGTTTACCCGCGAGGGAAAAGATGTATTCCGGCGACTCCGCTTCCATCTCCGCAATCAAGACCTTCGCGATACGGTCAACGCGGCTCGAGCCATGCTCCCAGCCGAAGCCTATGCCGAGCTTGTTCGCTACCGCCTCCAGCATGCCTTCCCGCGTATTGACGACGATCGCAGGCGTCGGGCGCAGCCCCGCCAGCCGGAAGGCTTTATCCACCGTGCGCTGTGCCGAGGAGTCGCGGGAGCGAAACACCAGCGGATGTTCCATCAGGTTTATGATCGCAACCGGGGCCTGGCTGACCAGCGCGTAGCCCGGATGGCACATCGCCACCACGCGCTGCTGGATGCAGGCTTCGCGGCGAAAACGGCTGTCGTCGGGGACTTCGGGCAGCACGGCAACATCGACCCGCTGGTCCACCACCGCGGCGACAATGGTCGACCAACTGCCGATCTCGATGCTGATCTGGACCTTCGGGAACAGCTTTCGAAAGGTCGCGATCAGCAACATGCCGGGCATGGCGTTGCCGAGCCCGATGCGCAACTCGCCGCCCGACAATTCGTCACGCTGCTGCAGGATCGCGAGCGCTTCGGCTTCGATCGATTGTACCTTGTTGGTCGCAGCATAGAGCCTGCGACAAAGCGTCGTCGCGATCAGCGTGTGTCCGTGTCGGTCGAACAGCGCCACACCGTATTCGGCCTCCAGCTCGCGCACGAGCTGGGCCACCGCCGGCTGCGAAACCCCTAGCCGGCGTGCTGCAGCAGCAAATGTGCCGGTCTCGAATACCGCATTGACCGCGCGCACGCGGGACCAAGTCAACGCCACAGCGCACATTCCCAGGTTGCGGCCGACGTCCCGACGTTTCAAACACGGCCAAAAGGACTTCTTGGGTCCAGCATAAGATTGGCCTTTGAACGTTATGTGACTGTCAGACCGTCCGCCTAACCCTGTGCGCAACGCAATGGGACGCACGGGGACAGATACGCGAAATGGCGCGGATTGAACTCAACGGTATCCGGAAGTCCTTCGATGCCACCGAAGTGCTGGGGGGTATCGATCTCACCATCGAAAACGGCGAATTCCTCTCGCTGGTCGGTCCCTCAGGCTGCGGCAAGTCCACCCTGCTGCGCATCATCGCCGGCCTTGAGCCGCAGAGCGCGGGCCAGGTGACCATCGACGGCAGCATCGTCGACGGCATCCGTCCGAGCGCGCGCAATCTCGCGATGGTGTTCCAGTCCTATGCGCTCTATCCGCATTTGAGCGCCTTCGACAACATGGCGGTGCCGCTGCGCATGCGCCGCCTATCGACCGTCGAGCGCCTGCCGCTGCTCGGTTCGTTGCTGCCCAGCCGCCGCCGCGAAGAGCGGAGCATTCGCGCCGATATCGCAAAGGTCGCGGCCCAACTCGAAATCTCCCACCTCTTGCAGCGCAAGCCCGCACAATTGTCGGGCGGTCAACGCCAGCGCGTGGCTGTCGGGCGTGCCATGGTGCGCCAACCCGAGGCGTTCCTGTTCGACGAGCCGCTTTCCAACCTCGACGCCAAATTGCGCGTCCACATGCGCGCCGAGCTGGCGGAGCTGCATCGCAGCCTGAGAAGCACCTTCATTTACGTGACGCACGACCAGGCCGAGGCGATGACCATGTCGAGCCGCCTTGCCGTGATGATCGGCGGCGAGCTGGTGCAAGTCGGCAGGCCCGCCGAGATCTACGACAACCCTCGCGACGTCAGGGTCGCTGAATTCGTCGGCAGCCCGAAGATCAACATGATGCCGGGCCGGATCCGCGACGACGGCCGGATCGAGGTTTTTGGCCACGTCCTTCGGCTAGCCAGCTCTCAGCCGCCGGAGAACTGCCGCATCGGCGTCCGCTCGGAGCGGATCGAGCTCGGCAATGGTCCGTTCTCGGGCGCCGTCATCCATGTCGAGAACATGGGCGCGGAAGCGTTCGTGCATATCGGCCTGCATGGCACCGAGGCGCGGCTGGTCGCACGTGTCAACGACGTCAGGCGGCTGCCCGATATCGGAAGCCACCTCTCCTTCAACTTCGCTGCCGATGCTGTGCGCGCCTTCAACAGCGCGGGCAAACGCATCGACGTGACGGCAGAGCAGCCCGAGCGGATCAGGGAGCGCGCCGTTGTCTGACAACGCGGCCACCATCGACGACGTAGCCATCCGCCTATCCGTCCCGGCGGCGGCGCCGCGCCGCGGCCGCTTGCCATTGACGCCCTATGGGCTGGTGGCGCCGGCGCTGACGCTGATGCTGATGATGCTGCTCGGCCCGCTGGCCGGCGTGATCGCACTGTCTTTCACCGACTATCAGCTCGGCGCACCGAGCCTGTCCTGGATCGGGCTTGCCAACTACCACGAGATGTTCGCCGACAGGGTATTCTGGATCTCGCTGCGCAACACGCTGGTTTATGTCGGCATCGTGGTGCCCGGTGCGGTGACCGCGGGCCTCGCGATCGCGCTGCTGATCCAGAGCGGCACCAGCCTGCGCAGCCTCTATCGCACCATCTACTTCCTCCCGGTCATGGCCACGCTGATCGCGATGGCCGTGGTGTGGGAGTTCATGCTGCATCCGCAGTTCGGCCTGGTGAACGGCGTGTTGCGCGAGATCGGCGTTGCCGGCCCGAGTTGGCTGCAGGACCGCAGCACCGCGCTCTACGTGTTGTGCGCGATCGGCGTCTGGCAGGCGGCAGGCTTCAACATGGTGCTGTTCCTGGCCGGTCTCGTCTCGATCCCAAAGCCGCTCTATGAGGCCGCCGAGATCGACGGCGCTTCCAGCGCCTGGGCGCGCTTCCGGCTGGTCACCTGGCCGCTGCTGCGGCCGGTGACCACCTTCGTGGTCGTGATATCAGGCATCCGCTCCTTCCAGGTATTCGACACCGTGCATGTGCTGACCAAGGGCGGTCCGTCGAAATCCACCGAGGTGCTGATCCACAGCATGTACACGGAAGGATTCGAGTTCTTTCGCTCCGGCTACGGCGCGGCGCTCACCGTGGTGTTCCTGACCTTCATTCTGCTGCTCACACTCATCAAGTCGAGGCTCGCCGACCGCGGCGTGCAATACGCATGACGACGCCTGCGAAACTCTCGCTCTGGTCGGTCACTCGCCACATCCTGCTGATCGCGGGCGCCGTCGCGATGCTGCTGCCGTTTGTCTGGATGATCTCCACGGCATCGAAGCCGCCGTCGGAAGTGTTCTCCAGCGAGCTGCATCTCATCCCGCGGCATTTCGCACTGTGGGAAAATTTGCAGACGGCGTTTGCAAAAGCCAATCTCTGGCGCTTCCTGCTCAACGGCGTGATCGTCACCGTCTCGATCTTCGTCCTGCAGTTGCTGGTCGCCTTGCCCGCGGCCTACGCCCTGGCAAAACTGCGCTTCGTCGGCCGCAATGCGCTGTTTGCGCTGGTACTGTTCGGCATCCTGATCCCGCCACAGGCAACCGCCATTCCGGTGTTCCTGCTCCTGCACAAGCTCGGGGTACTCGACAGCTATGCCGCGCTGGTGTTGCCCTTCACCATTTCCGTGTTCGGCATCTTTCTGATGCGCCAGTTTTTCCGCAACGTGCCCGACGATCTCGTCGATGCGGCGCGGATGGACGGCATTTCCGAGTTCGGCATCGTCTGGCGGGTGATGCTGCCGGCCGCGATCCCGGCGGTGACCGCCTTTGGCATCTTCTCCGTGGTGGCGCACTGGAACGACTATTTCTGGCCGCTGATCGTGCTCAACAGCGAGCATCTGCGCACCCCACCGCTGGCGGTCGCGCACTTCCGCAATGCCGAGGCCGGCACCAATTACGGGGCGCTGATGGCGGCCGCGATGGTGATCATCGCGCCGCTGCTGGTCGCTTTCCTGCTCGCCCAGCGCCGCTTTGTCGAGGGCATCGCACTCACTGGAATCAAGTAACGCGTCATCTCAAACAAAGGGGAGTCTTCAATGCTGAAATCCTGGATCGCGGCAGCTGCGCTGTCGCTTGTGGCCAGTGCGTCGCTAGCGCAAACGCAGACCGAAATAGTCATGCAGTATCCCTATCCGGAGCTGTTCACCGAGACTCACAAGAAGATCTCGGAGGAATTTGCCAAGGTTCAGCCGAACATCAAGGTGACGATGCGCGCGCCGTACGAGTCCTACGAGGATGGAACGCAGAAGGTGCTGCGCGAGGCCGTCACCAACCAGATGCCAGACGTCAGCTTCCAGGGCCTCAACCGGATCCGCGTTCTCGTCGACAAGAACATCCCGGCCCAGCTCGACGACTACATCGCGGCCGAAAAGGATTTCGACAAGCAGGGTTTTCACCAGGCGATGTTCGACATCGGCACCGCCAGCGGCAAGGTCTATGCCCTGCCCTTCGCGATTTCGCTCCCCATCGTTTATGTCAATCTCGACCTGGTGAAGCAGGCCGGCGGCGATGCCGCCAATCTGCCGAAAACCTGGGATGAGCTGATGGCGCTGGCGAAGAAGATCAAGGCGCTCGGCAACGACATCAACGGCGTCACCTATGCATGGGATATCACCGGCAACTGGCTGTGGCAGGCGCCGGTGTTCTCGCGCGGCGGCACCATGCTCAATGCGGATGAGACCCGCGTCGCGTTCAACGGACCGGAAGGACAGTTCGCGATCCGCATGCTCGCCCGCCTCGTCACCGAGGGTGGCATGCCCAATCTCGATCAGCCGGCGATGCGCGCCGCCTTCGCCGCCGGAAAGACAGGTTTCCACATCACCTCGACGTCCGACCTCAACAAGGTCACCCAGATGGTCGCCGGCAAGTTCGCGCTGAAGACCCACACCTTCCCGGACGTGGTATCACCGAACGGCCGCCTGCCGGCAGGCGGTAATGTCGTGCTGATCCTGTCGAAGGACAAGGCCAGGCGCGATGCCGCCTGGGAAGTCGTAAAATTCTGGACCGGACCGAAGGGCGCGGCGATCATGGCCGAGACCACCGGCTACATGCCGCCGAACAAGGTCGCCAACGAGGTCTATCTCAAGGACTTCTACGTCAAGAATCCGAACAACTACACCGCCGTGAGCCAGCTCGCGCTGCTCACCAAATGGTATGCCTTCCCCGGCGACAACGGGCTGAAGATCACCGATGTGATCAAGGATCACCTCAACTCGGTGGTCACGGGCGCGCGGGCAAAGGAGCCGGATGCGGTGCTGGCCGACATGGCGGCCGACGTCCAGAAGCTGCTGCCGAAGACCACCGGAACGGCGCGCTGAGCTGGTACGATGAAATTCGTCATCCTCACCGATACTCACTTTGTCGCGCGCGGCCGCAAGATCTATGGCCTCGATCCCGCCGAACGGCTTGCGGCTGCGGTCGATTGCATCAACCGTCAGCACCGCGACACCGCCTTCGTCATCATTACCGGCGACCTCGCCCATTGGGGCGAGGATGCAGCTTACGAAAATCTCGCCGATGTGCTCTCCGGCCTCAACGCGCCAACCATGCTGTTGATGGGAAATCACGACCGGCGCGACGCCTTTGCGCGCTACTTTCCCGGCGTAAAGCGTGGCGCCGGTGGGTTCGTTCAAGCCATGCAGGTGTTCGATGAAGCGACGGTCGTCACGCTGGATACGCTGAACGAGGCCGCGCCCAATCATGAAGGCCTACTCTGCGCCGATCGCCTCGACTTCCTGGAGCAGGCGCTGCGCTCTGCGCCGACCGACCGGCCGCTGCTGCTGTTCCAGCACCATCCGCCCTTTGACACCGGCTTACGCTATATGGACACCATTCGCCTCGCCAATCCCGAGGCGGAATGGGATGTGATCGCGCGGACGCGCCGGCCGGACTATCTGTTCATGGGCCATCTGCACCGGCCGATCGCGGGTATCTGGAACGGCATACCCTTCCACATCCAGCGCGCGCTGGCGCATCAGGTCGCGTTCGATCTGGAAACCGAAGGCCACATCCCTGGCTCGCACGAGCCGCCCGATTATTCGCATGTCACTGTTGCCGGCGGACAGATCGTGATCCACCAATGCCCGTTCCTATACGCCGGCCCGCGCTTCTCGCTGCACGACAAGGCCGCGCTCGACGGTCTGCTCGAGCGATAGCATGGCGCGTTTCGTACCGGCACCCATCGAGCGTTGCGAAACCGAACGGGATCGCAGCTTATCGCGCAAAATCGCAAGACTGGTCGTGGGAGGACGTTAGGCAGGCTTCAGCCTTCCAGCCGCGCTTCTCAATCCGCCGCCGCAACCGGCAGCGCCGCGATCATGCGGATGCCGGGCCGTCTCCGCCAATGAACTTGTGACGGCTCGACGACCAGCTTCAATCCGGGCCAGCGCGTGAACAGCGCCTGCAGCGCGCAAATCCCCTCGATGCGCGCGAGCTGATGGCCGAGACAGAAATGGATGCCGGTGCCGAACGACAAATGCCGGTTCGGCCGCCGCTCGAGATCGAGCCGTTCTGGACATTCGTTCGCCTGCGGGTCCAGATTGGCGGCGACGAGCATCGCCATGACGCGATCGCCCTTATTCAATTTCACGCCTTCGAGATCGACGTCCCGGCGCACGTAGCGCGGCTTTGAGAATTGCACCGGCGAGACGAAACGCAGGAATTCTTCCACCGCAAGGCCGGCACGACTCCAGTCCGCCGCGAGCCATTCGCGCCTGGCCGGATCCTTCAGCAGTTCGAAAACCGATCCGCTGATCAGATGCGTCGTGGTCTCGGAGCCGGCGTTGAGCAGCAGGAACACCATCGCGACCATCTCGTCCGGCGTGATGCGTCCGCCCTCCTTCTCGACGCGCACCAGTTCGGCGATCAATCCTTCGCCGCCCTCCTCGCGCGCCGCCTGCAGCCGTTCCTGCAGATAGCGACGCATTTTGAAGAGTCCGCCGATCAGCCGCAGAAAGCTGAACGCGTTGGTGAGATGCGCGAGCGAGTTGGCCCAGGCGATGAATTTCGGCCGGTCCGCCGGCGGCAGGCCGAGCAACTCGCAGATCACCGCCAGCGGCAGCATCCGCGCATAACGCTGCACCAGATCGGCTGGACTGCCCGCCGCAAACAATTCGTCGGCGAGACGATCGGCGATGGCGCGGATATGAGGTTCCATGTCGAGCACGGCACGGCGGCGGAATGCTTCGTCGACGATGTCGCGCAGCCGCGTGTGATCCGGCTCGTCCATCGTCAGCATGTTGTTGGCGACGGTGCCGATGACGCGCGGCATCCACCAGGGCAATCCGACCAGCGCACCACCTTCCTTGCGCAACGTGAACGTCGCGCTGTCCTTCAGTACGTGTGCAGCCGCCTCGTAGGTCGTGGTGACCCAGACGCGGCCGATGATCGGAAACCGCGTTGCAACGACGGGGCCAAGCGCGCGCAGTTGGGCAACGCCCGCCTCGGGATTACGAAAGAAGGCCTCGCTGGTGAAATCCACGTGCCGCACCATCGACTACCTCAAAATGCCGTTCATACCGTCGCATCAAGATGGTGCGTGACATTGCAGGCGCAAGGTGGAGTTCACCGGTCGTTCACACCGGCGGCGTGCCGTGGGTGTGGAACGACTCGATCGTCTTCAGGCCCCAGGCCTGGCCCTTCTTTCGTTCCTCCTCGGTCCAGACGATCGGTTTCCAGTCGGGTGCGAGGATCAGGCGGGCACCGGCGTTGGCGACCTCGACGCGGTTGCCGCCGGGCTCGTAGACATAGAGGAAGAAGGTCTGCTGGATCGCGTGCTTGTGCGGGCCGGTCTCGATATGGATGCCGTTGTCGAGAAAGATATCGGCGGCACGCAGGATTTCCTCGCGGCTGTCGAGAGCGTAGGTGACGTGGTGGAAGCGACCGGACCTGCCGTAATGATCGCGGGTATAGGCGAAGTCGTAGCTCTTGTTCGACATCGTCATCCACATCGCGGCTTCCGTGCCGTCGTTGAGCACGATCTGCTCGGTGGTGCGCAAGCCGAGATAATTTTCGAAGAACAGCCGGTTGGCCTTGATGTCGACCGCGAGGCAATTGAGGTGATCGAGCCGGCGGACATTGACGCCGCGCGCGGGAAACCGCTGCGCCTGGTTCTTCAGCGCAGGCTTCAATTCCGGCGGCGCCTGATACCATTCGGTCTCGTAATAGAGCTCGACGATATGGCCATCGGGATCGCGGCAGCGGAACGCCGGCCCCTGCCCCATATCGCCATCGGTCCAGCCGATGTCGAAACCGGATCCCTTCAGCGCGGCGACCCTGCGCTCCAGCGCCTGCGGGCTGCGCGCGCGCAACGCCATGTGCGCCATGCCTGACGTCTTTGATGCCGTCAGCTTGAGCGAGTAGCGCTCGTAATCGTCCCAGCCGCGCAGATAGACCGACTCGCCCTTCTGACCGCTAACCGTCATGCCCATGACGTCGACGAAGAATTTCAGGCTTTCGTCCGGCTTCGGCGTCAGCAATTCCATGTGCCCGAGATGGGCCAGATCGAAGATCGGCTCGGGGGTCATTGCACTTCTCCCTCTAGCGCAATGCGCGCGTTACGTCGTCGAACAGTTCGTCGACGGCAAATGCGCGCGGAATGAGCTTTTGCTGCGCGGAGTAATCGATAATCAGCTGCAGCGACCGCTGCATTTCGTCTCGGCTGAAACGCGGCCCGGCTGGTGCAGCGGCGGCGGATTCGGTGAGCAGGCGATGGACCTCCCGCACCGCGTCCGGATGTTCTTCCGACAATCTCCGGCCCACCACGACCATATGGTTGATCGGCACCACACCGTGCTTGTCGAACCAGGCTTTCTCCTCGACCTCAACATCGGCAAACAGCGGCTTCAAATCGGGATGATCGGATTTTTCGCCGAGCACAAGATCGAGTTCACCGTCCATCAGCATCTGCATGATCTGCTGGCCGGCCGGCGCCCGCTTGGTCGTGTCTACGAACTCCGCGACATGGGCGTCCTCGAACGTCACCCAGTCGATCGAATCGAGATCGACCCCATAGTCATTTGCAAGAATGCCGCGCAGCCACGCCCCGGTGGTCGTCGTAAAGGAGCGGATGCCGACGCGCTTTCCCTTAAGGTCGCGCGGCGTGAGCTTTCCTGCCTTCGTATTGTAGATCGCATGGCCATGCTGAAACCGCGCCAGCACGACGTCCGGCAGCAGCACCATCGGCTTACCGAAGGATCTTGCCATCAGATAGGTGACGATCGCCATCTCCGAGACGTCGAACGCTCCTTCGCGGACCATCGGCTTGAAGCCCTTGTTGGTCGGCGAATACGACGCGAAATCGAATTCGACCAGATCGGACCTGATCGAGCCGTTCTTTAGCGCGGCCGTGCCTGGATAGTCGCCGAGCAAGGTGCGCAGGCGCATCGCCACCTCAGTCCTCCTCCAGCGCGTCGACATAGACGAGGCCGGCCTTCGCCAGCGGCTCACGCATGTTGTACATGTCGAGCCCGAGCACGCCGGCGGCGAGCTTTTGGCGCTTGCCGTCTTCGTCGGCGACGCGCTTTTCGCCTTTGGCGGCCACGTCGGCAGCGTCCTTGCGCCCGATCACGACCACGCCATCGTCATCGGCGACCACGGCATCGCCCGGCTTGACATTGATGCCGGCGCAGACCACGGGCACATTGACCGCGCCCAGCGTCGCCTTCACCGTGCCCTTGGCCGAGATCGCCTTCGACCACACCGGAAAGCCCATCTCGCGCAGCGATTTGGCGTCGCGGACGCCGGCATCGATGACGAGCCCCTTGACGCCGCGCGCCATCAGCGAGGTCGCGAGCAGGTCGCCGAACATGCCGTCGGTATTGTCTGTCGTGCAGCCGACCACCAGGATATCGCCGGGCTGGCACTGCTCGACCGCAACATGGATCATCCAGTTGTCGCCGGGCTGCGCCAGCACGGTCACGGCGGTGCCGGCGGCTTCGGCCCCGCTCCACACCGGGCGCAGATACGGCTTCATCAGCCCGAAGCGGCCATAGGCCTCATGCGCGGTGGCGACGCCGAGCGCACCGAGCCGTTTCACGAGTTCAGCATCGGTGCGCTTGATGTTGCGGACGACGACGGTCTTCATGCCAGTTCCTCCATCGCCATCGGGAACAGCCGCTGATAGGCCTCGCCATAGGTCATCGGCTTGCCGGTGTTGCGGCCGCCCTGCACGCCCCGCTGCAGCGCGACGCGCTCGTAATAGGCCCACAGATGTTTCTGCGCGGCGAGGATCTCGAACGTCTTCCGCTTGATCTCCCAGACCTCATCGATGTTGAGGATCACCTGCGGCTTGAAATTGCACATCTCCGGCTGGTGCGGCTCGAACAGGAACACCGGCGGCGCGGAGTAGGTGTATTTGGCGCCGGGCTTGTGGCCCATCGCCTGCGCGACCACGCGGGTTTCCTGGGCAAAGTGCGCGGCGTTCGGGTGATCGAAATTATAGGGATCCTCCAGTGCGTGGGTCAGTACGAAGGACGGGTTGAGCTCGCGGTAGATATCGACCATGCGGTCGAAATGCTTATCCGTCAGCCGCAGCGGGTAATCTCCGGCATCGAAGAATTCGATTTCCGCCCCCAGCATCTCCGCTGCGCGCTGCGCCTCGTCGCGCCTTCCGGCCTTCACCTTCTCCATCGTCGCCCCCGCCTCCTTCCAGGCGAACTGGCTCTCGCCGCGCTCTCCGAAGGATAGGCAGGCGATCTTGACCCGATAACCTTTCTTCACATGCAGCGCGATCGCGCCGCCCGCGCGCCAGACGAAATCGCCGGGATGCGCCGTGACCACAAGGCCCGTTTTGCCAGCGGTGCTCATGATCGGGATTTCCTCCTTGGCTTGTTGCACACTGCCGGCTGCACCGGCGGCGCGACTATTGTTTGGCAATTCCTGCCCGCTCGATCACCTGAGCCCATTTGTCGATGTCGCTCTTCAGGCGCGCGAGGATTTCCTCGGGCGAACTGGCCTTGGCCTCGATGCCTAGTTCAAGCGCGCGCTTCTTCAAATCCGGCGTGTCGAGCACTTCGCGCAGCGCGGCGTTGAGCACCTTGATCACCTCCGGCGGCGTGCCCTTGGGTGCAAAGATCGCGTTCCATGACCTTGCCTCGAAATCACCGCCGCCCGCTTCCTTTACCGTCGGCACGTCCGACAAAAACGTGGTCCGCACGGGCCCCGAAGACGCGACGGCAATCGCCGCCTTGTCGGCAATGTGCGACTGCACAGCACTGAAGTTCTCTATCGCCATCTGGATGTCGCCACGCAAGAGCGCGATCAGCACCTCCGGCGAACTGCGGAACGGCACGATGGTGACATCGACACCGGCGGTTGATTTGAACAATTGCGCCGCAAGGTTCTGGGTCGAGCCGACATTGATGGTGCCGACATTGAGCGCGCCGGGCTTCTGCTTTGCTGCCTTGATGAACTCCGCCAGCGTCGGATAAGACGATCCCGCCTGGGTGGTGAAGATGAAATCGAAATAACCCATGCTCGAAACCGGCACGAAATCGGTCACCGGGTTGAACGTCAGGTTCTTGAACAGCGATACGGAAATCGCGGTGCCGTTGCTGAACAGCGCCAGCGTATAGCCGTCCGCGGGGGCAGTCAGCACCGCGCGCGCCGCGTTGATGCCGCCGGCACCCGGCATATTCTCGATCACGAAGCGCTGGCCCAGCTTCTCGCCGAGCCGCTCGGTGACCAACCGCGCCGTGACGTCGGCCACCCCGCCGGCGCCGAAAGGGAGGATCAGCCGCACCGGCTTGTTCGGATAGTTTTGCGCATGGGCGATTTGCGGAAGCAACAGCGCCGCCAGCAAGGCGGCGATGCCGACGAACGACACGACATGCCGGCTCAATGTGAATCGCTCGCGTTTATCCGCCATCGCCCGCGCTCCCTTAGAACTCGAACAGCCGCGCCGGATTATCGACCAGAATCTTCTGCTGCAGGTCCGGCTCCGGCGCAAACAGCGGGATGAGATCGACCAGATCGCCGTCGTTGGGCATCACCTTGACGTTCGGGTGCGGCCAGTCGGTTCCCCAGATCACGCGGTCGGGCGCGGTCTCGACGATGCGGCGCGCGAACGGCACCGCGTCGTGGAATGGCGGTCCGCCCGACGACACCCGCTCGCAGCCGCATACCTTGACCCAGCATTTCTCGTCCCGGTTCATCAGCTCGATCAGTGTCCGGAACGGAAGCTGGGCGAGACCGTCAGACGCCTTGACGCGGCCCATGTGGTCGATGGTGTAGCGAACCGGCAATTTTGCCAGCATCTCGGCATATTCAGGCAGGTCGATCGCATCGAAATGCAGGTCGATATGCCAGTTAAGCGGCGCCACCATCGCGACGATGCGATGGAAAGCGCCCATGTCGGGCACTCCGCCGAGATGGCGCACAAAGTTGAAACGGCAGCCGCGAAAGCCGCCCTCATGCAGCTCGCGAAGGCCACGCTCGGTGATGGTATCATCGATATTGGCCACCGCGCGAAAAGTTCCGTTGCTCACCGCGATGGCGTCGAGCGCGACGCGGTTGTCAGTGCCGTGCACGCTGGCATTGACGATGACGGCGCGGCCGATTCCGAGCTTCTTGTGCAGTGCCTGGAAATCCTCCAGCGGCGCGTCGGGCGGCGTATAGGGCCGTCCCGGTGCGTAAGGATATTTGTCACCGGGGCCGAAGATGTGGGTATGCGCGTCGCACGCCAGCGCCGGCAGCTTGAATTTCGGCGTTCGCGTATCGGGATCGGGTCCGGGAATCGTGGGCTTGTTCATCGTGCCTTCTGCAGTGCTTGGGTTTTGCGCGCGTACCTATTCGGCCGGATTTTCTTTCCGCTTTCGGGCAGCCGCTACCGCGCGTGGCTGAACGGTCTTGGTCCGGCGTGACGCGCTGTCGATGTGATCGATGTCAGGCGCCTGCAACGAGGCCACTGTCGCCGAGACGAGTTGCTCGATCGCTTCCGCCATATCGGCGCCGTCCGCTTCGCCGCGGGAAAGCCGCGTCACCCGTTCCGGATTGACGAGGGTGTAATAGAGCGCGCCGAGCAGAAACTGCGACCGCCACACGATCGTCGTCCGCGGCAGATGCGGCAGGCTTTCTCCGATGGCATCGATGAAGGCATGCGTGGTGTCGTCGAAGATTTCCGCGATGATGCGCCCCACCACGGCGTTGCCTTCGGCCGACATCACGGCGCGCAACCGCGTGAACCGCGCCCCGCCGCCGGCAAGATCGGTGCTGGACGAAAACGCCGGCTGCACATAGGCCCGCACGATTGCTTCCAGACGGTCCTGCACGTCGCGTACGCGCTGTGCCGCCACCAATAGCTCGATGCGGCGCTTGTTCATCGGACCGCAATGGCGCTTGTAGATTTCCAGCAGCAGCCCGTCCTTGCTCTTGAAGTGATAGGTGATGCTGCCCGGATTGGCGCCCGCCTCCAGCGCGATGTCGCGGATCGACACGGCATTGAAGCCCTTGGTCGAAAACAGCAATTCGGCCGCGCTCAGGATGGCTTCCCGCATGTTGGGATTTCGCGTCATGGGCATTTGCTTTCCGCTCTCGACTTTTGTACGTTTGTACAAAATATCAGGTCTAGTCAACAAACATCTGGGCCGGGACGACAAGGGAGAGCGGCCGGATGCGCCGGATTATCGTTGCGTTTCTGATCGGTGCCGGGGCACTGGCCTGGCACGGCGCTGGCCTTGCCACCGACGCCGACCCGGAAACGCGGCTGATGATGGCGCCGTCAGGCGTCTTGCGGGCCGGACTCTATCCGGGCACGCCGACCTCGATCCTGCCGGACGCCGGAGCGGGCGAGCCGCGCGGCGTCGGTCACGATCTCGGCAAGGAGCTCGCGCGGCGGCTTGGCGTTCCCTATGAGCCGGTCGTGTTCGCCAAAAACGCCGACGTCCTCGCCGCCGTCAAAAATGGAGAGGTCGATGTCGCCTTCACCAACGCAACCGCGGTGCGGGCGCGGGATATGGATTTCGGCCCACACTTTCTCGAAATCGAGCTCGGCTATCTCGTCTCTCACGAGTCCACGCTGACCACGCTGGCAGAAATGGACTCGCCGGGACTGCGCATCGGCGTGACTGCAGGCAGTTCCACGGACGCCACCCTTACGCGCGATTTCAAACACGCCGAAATCGTCCGCGCCGCCACGTTCGACGTCGCGATCGAGATGCTGTCGGCCGGCGCGATCCATGCCTACGCAACCAACAAGGCCACGCTGTTCGAGATGGCGGAGAAATTGCCGGGCTCGAAAGTGCTCGAGGGACGCTGGGGAATCGAGCGGCACGCGATCGCTATCCCCAAAGGGCGCGATCAGGCAATGGCTTTTGTCCGCCAGTTCACGAACGAGGTGAAGTCGGAAGGCGTGGTCGGCGCCGCCATCGCACGCGCCGGATTGCGCGGCGCCGCGACGTCGCCTGCGGAATAGCGATGCGACGCGGCGCCTGAATTCTCAGTGATATCCAGCAACGAGAAACTTTTCTCATGATCCGACGCCGAACATTCGTCCGCACTATCGCCGCTGCAGCCCTCGTTTCACTCGCCGGCACAACTGTGCATGCGGAGACGTTCCCAACCAAAGCCGTGCGCATCCTGGTGCCCTACGCCGCCGGCGGCGCGGTCGACGTGCTGGCGCGCACGCTCGGGCAATCGCTGTCGAAGACCTGGGGCCAGCAGCCGGTCGTCGAAAACCGTCCGGGCGCCGGCGGGATCATCGCATCGCAGGCGCTCACGCAATCGCCGCCGGACGGCTACACGCTGATCCTGGTCGCAAGCGGCCATCCGCTGAACCAGTTCTTCTATCCAAAACTGCCCTACGACACCTTCAAGGACTTCACCGCCATCAGCGAGATCGCCTATTCGCCGCTCGCGATCGTGGTGTCCAAAAACAGTCCGGTGAAAAATTTGCAGGGGTTGCTGGCGACCGCGCGCGAAAAGCCGGACTCTTTATCCTACGGCATGTCCGGCAACGGCACCTCGGCCCATCTCGCCGGCGAGCTTCTGAACTACATGGACAAGGTCAAGATCCAGGCGATCCCCTACAAGGGCGGCGCCCCTGCCCTCACCGCCGTGATCGCGGGCGAGATTCCGATGAGCGTCAACCCGCTGCCGGAAGTCGTCGGCCAGCTCGAGGGCAATGCGGTGCGCGCCCTTGCCGTGACGACGGCGCAGCGCTCGAAGGCATTGCCCGATATTCCCACGGTCGCCGAAGCCGGCCTGCCCGGCTATGACGCCTCGGTCTGGTGGGGCTTTCTCGGCCCCGCCGGCATGGCGCCTGACCTTGTCGCCAAAATCCACGCCGATCTTGCCACCGCCCTGAAAGATCCGGTCGTGCTCACCGCGCTGGAAAAAATGGGCGCCACGCCGGTCGGCAATTCGCCCAGGGAGTTCGACGCCTTCATGCGCGCCGAAGCGGCGAAGTGGGAGCCGGTGCTGAAAGAGGCGAACATCAAGGTGCAGTGAGATGGTCGCGCCGGTTGCGCGGTCAGATCACCGCGCGTTCGCCGGCGCGTGCACGTGCCACAGATCGGCCCGCCAATGCAGCACGATCGCCAGCATCAAGGCGAGGCCGGCCGCCGCATAGAGCGTGCCGGTCGCCGCAAATCCGATCTCGTCGATCAGGCTGCCGGCGGCCAACAGGCCGATCGGCAGGCCGTAGATCACCATCATGCGCACGCCCATGACCCGGCCGCGAAAATTCTCGCTCGCAGTCCGCATCAGGATGACGGCGATCGAGATCATGGCGAGGCTTTGCGAGAAGCCCGCCACGACGAGGCACACGATCGCGGTCGGCACGGTCTGCATCTGCACAAACACCAGCAACGTCACATACCAGATGACGGTCGCGCCGATCATCAGTCGCGCCACGCGGATGCCGCCGAACAGGCTCAACAGGATCGAGCCGACCAGCGAGCCAATCGCAAAACTCGCCGACAGATACCCAAGCCCGGTCTGGTTGGTGCCGTAGATCGTCTTGGCGATATAGGGCAGCAGGCCGTTGGAGAGCGGATAGGCGGTCAGGTTGGCCAAAAATGCCACCCAGAGCGCGGCCTGCATCCGTGGCGTGGTCCAGCAATAGGCCACGCCCTCCTTGAGGTCGCGCAGCGGCGAGCGCTGCAATGCCTCGCTAGGGGCCTCGCCCGCCGAGTTCGTTTTCCTGGCCGGCACCACGATGCACAGCGTCAGCGCGGTTGCGGTAAGATAGAGGCAGACGATCGCCACATAGGCCGGGCCCATGCCGAGCGCGGCAAACAATCCGGCGCCGCTTAGCGCGCCGGCGATGCGCGCGGTGTCCATCGTCGTGCGCGAGATGCTGATCGCCCCGATCAACTGGCCATGCGGCATGATGGTCGCAACCAGTGCGCCGCGCACGCCGAGGTCCGATGGGCGAACGATGCCCATCACGGCCGCGACGATGAAGACATAGAGCGGAGCGAGGTGGCCGGACAGCGCCAGCGTCATCAGTACGGCCGCCAGCACCGCGTAGACCGCGCGCATCATCGCCAGCAGGTCGCGATGGCCGATGCGGTCGCCGACGACGCCGAACATCGGCGCTACCAGCGTACCGATATAGCCAAGCGAGGCGAATAGCGTGAGCAGCAGCACCGAGCCGGTCTCGACCAGCACATACCAGCCGAGAATGATCAGCTCCATCTCGAACGCCCACGAGGTGAGCAGATCGGCGGGCCACTGAAAACGGTAATTCCTGACACGAAATGGTGCGAGCGCCGAAGGCCGCGCCGGCTCGCTCAAGATGCGTTGTCGCGATTCATCGCGGTTCACCCTGCCCTGTTTCTTATTATGCAGAACTGGATAGCAAGCCGGGGGCGGCGTTTCAAGCAGCCGACATCGCTCGTCCGCTATGCGTCAGCAATAGCCGCCTCACCTCCGCGGCCGCTATCGCAGGGCTGAACAGATAGCCCTGCATCTCGTTGCAGCCGAGGATGTACAGCAAGTTCCTCTGCTGCTCGGTTTCGACGCCCTCCGCCGTCGTCATCATGTCGCTGGCGGCGGCGATGTTCACCACGGCCTGGACGATCGACGAGGATGCGCCGGGGCCGGCGATATCCCGGATGAAGGAGCGGTCGATCTTGATCTTGTCGAACGGGAATCGCTGCAGATAGCTGAGCGAGGAATAGCCGGTACCGAAATCGTCCAGCGCGATCCGCACGCCCAGCTTGCGCAACTGATGCAGCGCGTCCAGCGCCGCGTCGTCGCGAATGAGTACGGCCTCCGTGATTTCGAGTTCGAGCCTGCTGGCAGTCAGGCCGGAGGCAGCCAGCGCTGCCGCCACGTTCAATGCCAGCGACTGGCTTCTGAACTGCACCGGCGAAACGTTGACCGCGACGCGGACATGATCCGGCCAGGTGACAGCTTCGGCGCAGGCCGCGTTGAGCACCCATTGGCCGAGTTCATTGATGAGGCCGCTCTCTTCCGCAATCGGAATGAATTCCGCCGGCGAGATCATGCCACGTTCGGGATGCCGCCAGCGCAGCAGCGCCTCGCAGGATGAGATCTTGCCGTCCTCGATATTCACCACCGGCTGATAATGGGTCTCGAGCCTGCCGTCGCTGATCGCCTGGCGCAGCTCCAGCTCCAGGCCGCGCCGCGCCTTGGCGCGCTGGTCCATGCCGGCCTCGAAGAAGCGATAGGTTCGCCGTCCGTCGCCCTTGGCACCGTAGAGCGCGAGATCTGCATTCCTCAACAACTGGTCGAGCTCCACCCCATCGCCGGGGGCAAGCGCGATGCCGATGCTGGCATCGGTGCTGATCAGATGCCCCGTGCAATCAAGCGGCTGCCTGATCGCCGAATAGATTTCGTCAACAAGCCCTGTAGTTTCCGAGCGGTCCTTGATAGCGGTTTGAATCACGGCGAACTCGTCGCCGCCGAGCCGAGCCGCCACATCGCTTTCCTTGAGGCAAGCGCGCAGGCGCTCGGCGACGCCCTTGAGCAACTCATCGCCAACCGCGTGGCCGAGCGCGTCGTTGACGCTCTTGAACTCATCGATGTCGATATAGAGCACCGCGAGTTGCTCGCCGGGCCGGATCGCCTTGAGCAACTGTTCCAGCCGCTCGCGGAACAGCAGCCGGTTCGGCAGTTCGGTCAGCCCGTCATAATGCGCCAGATGCGCGATCTTCTCCTCGGCGCGTGTGCGCTCGGTGATGTCTTCGATTGTAGCGACCCAACCGCCGCCCTTCAGCGGCCGGTTGATGATCTCGATCGCGCGGCCACCCGGCGCTTCCGTGAGCTGGCGCGTGGCCTTGCCGAGCCTCACCGTTTGGATGATCGCGTTGCAGAATTCATCGACATCGCCGTCGAATGATCCGGTTTCCTTGCGATGGGCGATCAGCTGCTGCATG
The DNA here is from genome assembly GCF_056174665.1 of Bradyrhizobium sp. WYCCWR15520. Taxonomy (NCBI): domain Bacteria; kingdom Pseudomonadati; phylum Pseudomonadota; class Alphaproteobacteria; order Hyphomicrobiales; family Nitrobacteraceae; genus Bradyrhizobium; species Bradyrhizobium sp. WYCCWR15520. The sequence goes on along the minus strand of NZ_JBWBWM010000009.1, from coordinate 182,205 downwards.
GTGCAGCCGGGCTTGGCCACGTCGCGAGACAATCCGAACATCTCGAGATAGGGCTCGTTGCAAATGATGATCCGCGCGGATGCATCATAGAGAACAAGGCCTTGCGGGATGTTGTTCACGGCAATCGAGAGCTGGCGCCGCTCGGTCGCCAGCCGCTGATCGGTCAGGCGATCGCGCCTCACCAGGAGACCGGCGATCACGGACAGAACGGCGACGAGCGCAAGCAACACGCGTTCGCGAAGACTCCATGCCGTGGGATCGGCCGCAATCACCGCCGCAAGCAGAATCCCGCACACCACAAGAAGTTTGACCGTTCCGCTTCCGAGCGCAAAACCGGCCGGACCGCCCGATATTTGATAACCGCCGTCGTTGCTCACCCGACATGCCTTTGGAATGCGACAGAGGTCCGTGCAATGGAACTCAGACCGCAAATCGCGCGCCCCGCGGCATTGTTGCGTAGTACTGATGGAGGCCGCGTTACAACTTGCAGTTAGCAATCGGTTACCACGCACACGCGTCGGCTCCGATCCGCAATCCCAAATCAAGAGGTTACCGGGAGGCGGATCACGGGCCGCGCCTCTCGTCCAGAGTGGTAAATGAACGATTAATTCGCGAACGGCGTTGCATGCAGCGAGAAATGCAAGAAAGCCCTTATTTTCCAGCGCAACTCGCAGCCGGCAGCGCTGACGGAGCTTTGCTGCGAAAACGAATCCTGACCGAGATGCCGCAGATTTAGCTGATACGGAATCGCGCCGGTTTAACCGTTTCGCTAGTCGGCGCCGCCCATAATGGAGGTCAGACCCCAATTCTAGAGATCCAGGTTCAACACCGTGACATCCTTCGGACGTGTCATTTCCGTGCGCGGCTCGCAGGCCCGGGTCGGACTTCTGGCGACAGGCCAGATGCCCGTCTCCGAAGTGCGCGCCACCGTCGGCCGCTTCATCAGCATTCGCTGCGCCCAGTCCACGATCGTTGCGATGCTCACCGAGGTATCCTGCGAGGATCTGCCGAGCTCCGACAACTATATTGCGAGCGCCTCGGTCGACCTGCTCGGCGAAATTTCCGGCGGCGAGCGTCCCAAATTCCAGCGAGGCGTCACCAATTATCCGACGATCGGCGATGACGTCGACCTCATCACGGCCCAGGACCTGCGCACCGTCTATGCGCCGAGCGGATCGGACCAGATCAATGTCGGCACCCTGCAGCAAGACCGCTCGGTGATCGCCTATGTCGACGTCGAGGAAATGCTCTCCAAGCACTTCGCCGTCCTCGGTTCCACCGGCGTCGGTAAATCGACCAGCGTGTCGTTGCTGCTCAACGAGATCCTGAAAGCACGGCCGAACCTGCGGGTTTTCCTGCTCGACGTGCACAACGAATATGGCCGCTGCTTCGGCGACCGCGCGCTGGTGCTCAACCCGCGCAATTTGAAGCTGCCGTTCTGGCTGTTCAACTTCGAAGAGATCGTCGACGTGTTGTTCGGCGGCCGGCCCGGCGTGCCCGAAGAGCTCGACGTTCTCGCCGAAGTCATCCCGATGGCGAAGGGACTCTACACCCAGTATCAGAACTCCGACCGGCTCGGGCTGAAGCGCGTCGACCCGAAGTCGGGCGGCTACACGGTGGATACGCCGGTGCCGTACCGGCTGGTCGATCTGATCTCGCTGATCGACGAGCGGATGGGCAAGCTGGAGAACCGCTCCTCGCGCATCATCTATCACAAGCTGATTTCGCGCATCGAAACGGTGCGCAACGATCCGCGCTACGCCTTCATGTTCGACAACGCCAATGTCGGCGGCGATACCATGGCGGAAGTCATCAGCCATCTTTTCCGCCTGCCGGCCAATGGCCGGCCGATGACCATCATGCAGCTCGCCGGCTTCCCCGCCGAAGTCGTCGATTCCGTGGTGTCGGTGCTGTGCCGCATGGCGTTCGATTTCGGCCTGTGGAGCGACGGCGTGTCGCCGCTTCTGTTCGTCTGCGAAGAGGCGCACCGCTACGCCTCGGCCGACCGCAACATCGGTTTCGGCCCGACCCGGAAAGCCGTCTCGCGCATCGCCAAGGAGGGCCGCAAATACGGCGTCTTTCTCGGCCTCGTCACCCAGCGTCCGGCCGAACTTGACGCCACCATCATCTCCCAGTGCAACACGCTGTTTGCGATGCGCCTTGCCAACGACCGCGACCAGGCGCTGCTGCGCTCGGCCGTCTCTGACGCCGCCGCAAACCTCTTGTCCTTCGTGCCTTCGCTCGGCACCCGCGAGGTGCTGGCCTTCGGCGAAGGGGTGGCGCTGCCGACGCGCCTGCGCTTCAAGGAGGTGCCGGTCCACCAGTTGCCGCGCAGCGAAGCCACCATCGCGTCCGTGCCGTCGGTCGCCGCCGGCCATGACATGCACTTCGTCTCCGCCGTGCTGGACCGTTGGCGTGGCGCCACCTCCAACCGCGACGTGCCGAACGATCCCGGCATCGGCGGCGAGCGGCCCGCCGCCCGTATCATGACGCCGGTGGAAGCGCCGATGCTGCAGCCCTCGATGGGGCTCGATCCCGACCGCTTCTCGCTCTTGAAAAAGCCGCTGCGCTGAGGCGCCACAGCCTTGCGCGATTCTCGCGCGCGCGGCGGTATGCACCTGGCCGCGAAACGCGATATGGTTCCGGCAACGCCGCATCCCGCGGCCTTGAGCCGGAACCCCTTCATGACCAAGCCTGCCGCCCCGCGATTTCAGCCGCCCGCCATCGACAAGCTGCCGGAGGATATCCGCACCCGGATTCTTGCGGTGCAGGAGAAATCCGGCTTCGTGCCGAATGTCTTCCTGACGCTGGCCTATCGTCCGGACGAATTTCGCGCCTTCTTTGCCTATCATGACGCGCTGATGGAGAAGGACGGCGGGCTGACCAAGGCCGAGCGCGAGATGATCGTGGTGGCGACGAGTAGCGCCAACCAGTGTCACTACTGCGTGATCGCGCATGGCGCGATCCTGCGCATCCGGGCCAAGAACCCGCAGATCGCCGACCAGATCGCGGTCAACTACCGCAAGGCCGACATCACGCCGCGCCAGCGCGCCATGCTCGAGTTCGCCATGAAGGTGAGCCGAGCGGCGAACGAGGTGTCGGAGGCCGATCTTGCCGAAGTCGCCGGCCACGGCTTTTCCGACGACGACATCTGGGACATCGCGGCGATTTCGGCCTTCTTCGCGCTGTCGAACCGGCTGGCCAACGTCACCGCGATGCGCCCGAACGATGAGTTCTACATGATGGGGCGGCTGTCGAAGCAGGGCTGAGCCGGCCGGCGAGCGCCCAGTTCCAGGCATTGCGGGTCGGGATGGCTGTCCCGCGTCGATCAAGATTTCATGTTGGAAGTTCAGCCGCCGTGCTAAAAAGACGAACTGATTTCTCGCGGATCGACGGCAGTGAAAACCCAGCGGCCCTTTAGCTCGGACGAAGAGCATGTCGTGCTCAAGTTCCGGCCGCGCACCTCCGCCCATCCGCCTGCCCGGCGGGACCAACCCGAGCCAGCGAAGGCGCAGCCGGCGGCGAACGACCTTTCCCGCTATGAGCGGCCGCGCGATGAGGGCGACGATTTCCGTCACCGCATGCTCGCCAATGTCGCCGCCTTCGCCTTCACCGTGGCGCTCACCGCGATCGGCATCTGGCTCGCGGTCAGCATCGCCGATCTCCGCAAGACTCAGGACTGCGTGCTGATGGGCCGGCGCGATTGCGCGCGGATTTCGGTGACGCCGCACGGGTAGTCGTGTGGACAACGACCTATTCGGTTTTCAAACAGCCGGCATGTAGCCCGGATGGAGCGTAGCGCAATCCGGGAATCGTCACCCGCATTGACACTGCCCCGGATTTCGCTGCGCCCCATCCGGGCTACGCGGTTCAACGCTTCGCTCGCGATGACATGGCTACAGTTTCGCATTCTCGCGACACCATGCGCCCGAGTTTTGCAAATCGTTCACCCCCAAAAGTGAGAGGGCGCAGGGAATGCCGGGTGCTTTGCTGCACCCGCGGTCTCGTGTGCAAATGCACTTAAGGAAATGCGCACACGAGCATACAGGTACAGCCGGAGCAGCCCGGCATTCCCTGCGCAGTGGGTTTACGGCTTATGCCGCGCTCTCCCTGGAGACGAATTCCTCTTGCCTCCATCACCGGCGAATTGGCGGTTCACCGAAACTCGGTCGAGCTTCGAAAACCTCCGCCGGCTTGACACCAGCCACGGGCGCCAGGACCACACGGTTTTGCCGTACGCAGCTTCCTCTGCCAAAGACGTCAGCCAGCCAAGTGCTGCCGGCCGAAGTTCCTGGCGGAAGCGTTTAAGCGCCGTACGTCCTGCGCGCCGCGCTCGCTCACGGAGAACCGCCCTGCGAACACTTCTCGCGCCCGACGCTGCCGCGTCCACCGCAACCCGCTCCAACGTTCGTGACGATGGCCAACGCCCCTCTTCTCGGAACGGGATGGCCGATTTGTAAGCGTGATTTGGGCTGACGGCGAAGCTGTATATTTTTCCGCGCACGACTGGACGGGGCAAATCAGCTTGAAGTTGTTGAAGAAAATCGTGCGAACGCGCAGCGCATCTTTAGCTCCGATTAGTCACCGTCAGACCCATCCGCTTTCGTCACCGGGCGAGAATTAGATGCACGGCGAGCGCAATTGCCGTTACGTTACGTAGGCCGAAACAAAGAAAATACGAGGGAGGCTATGGTGAGACTTTCGATCGCGACCGCAGGCTTTTTTCTCGCAACGCTGCTTTCCATTCCGGCGCTGGCACAGACGAGGCCCCTGGTGACCGAAGAGATGATGGTCAAGACTTCCGATCCCGGCATCGAAATCTACGTCCGCAACAAGCGGCCGGCTGACATGACGTCGTTCCGCCCCGAGCAAACCGTGCTCTACGTGCACGGCGCGACCTATCCGTCCGAGACGGCGTTCGACCTCAAGCTCGATGGCCTGTCCTGGATGGAATACATCGCCGCGCGCGGCTACGACGTCTGGCTTCTCGACCTGCGCGGCTACGGCAAATCCACGCGGCCGAAGGAAATGGCCGACAAGCCCGAAGCCATTCCGCCCATCGTGAACGGCGAGACCGCGGTCAAGGACATCGGCACTGCCGTCGATTTCATCCTGCGGCACCGGAACATTCCGCGCCTCAACCTGCTCGGCTGGTCGTGGGGCACCACGCTGATGGCCACCTACACCACGCAGAACGCCGCGAAGGTCGAACGCCTCGTGCTCTATGCACCAAGCTGGATCCGGCAAACGCCTTCGCTGGTTCAGGCCGGCGCCGGCAAGCTCGGCGCCTACCGCATGGTCAATCGCGATCAGGCACAGGAACGTTGGTACACCGGCGTGCCCGAGGACAAGAAGGCCAGCCTCATCCCCGCCGGCTGGTTCGACGCCTGGGCGGCTGCGACCTTCGCAACCGATCCGGACGGTGCAACGATGAATCCGCCGGTGGTCCGCGCCCCCAACGGCGTCGTACAGGACGGCGCCGAATTCTTCGGCGCCGGCAAACCCTATTACGATCCCGCCAAGATCACGGTGCCAACTTTGTTGGTCGGCGCCGAATGGGACCGCGATACGCCGCCCTACATGGCGCAGACGCTGTTTCCGCTGCTGGTGAATTCGCCGGGCAAACGCTACGTCGCGCTGGCCGAGGGAACGCACAGCATCATCATGGAGCGCAATCGGCTGAAGTTGTTCGAAGCGGTGCAGGCGTTTTTGGATGAGGCGAAGAAGTCGTGAAGGCCGGTCCGGAAACGTAAGGGGGATCAGCGATAGCGTATTCGTGGTTCGTAGGATGGATGCAGCTCAGCGATACTCATCAATCGCGAGCCGAGACGCGATGGGTTTCGCTACGCTCTACCCATCCTACGGACTTTCGATTTGGTGCGGCGGATTACGCTGTCGCTAATCCGCCCTACGTCATTCGCGTCGCACTCACCGCATCCGCGCTCCGCAACGGCGCGCGGCTCAGTTCGTTGCCGGCGGCGATGGCTTTTCGCAACAGCCGCATCAAGTCCGCGCCCTCCTTTTCGGTGAGGCCGCGCAGCATGGTCCGCTGCGCCGCCTCGACGGCCGGCGTGATGGCGCGCAGCGTTCGCTTTCCGGCCTCAGTGATCTGCAGCTCGCGGGCGCGGCGGTCGCGGGGGCTGGGGTGGCGCACCAGCAAGCCTTTCTGCACGAGACGATCGACCACGCCGGTGATGGTGGTTCGGTCGTAGGCGATCAGGCCGGCAAGCGTCACCTGGTCGATGCCCGGGTTGAGCTTGATTGCCGCCAGCGCTGCGTACTGAACCGGAGTGAGGTCGAAGCCTGCCCCTTCGACCTCGGCGAGGAACACGGCCACCGCAATCTGCTGGAACCGGCGCGCCAGATGGCCCGGCATCTCGTTGTTATCTCTCACCGAACGCTCCAAGGCAGGTTTGAAGGCGGGTCTGGAATTGACAAGCGTACTGATAATCAGCATGCTGAGCAATATCCTAGGATGGCCGGAGACGGGAGGAGCCATCTCATGCAGTTTCACCTGAACGGATTCGAGCCGGGCGACCCTGAAGTCGCTGATCCCGTCGAGCGCGTCCTGCCTTCCGGCACCTCAGGACCAGTTCCGGCGGAAGTCGATGTGTTGATTGTCGGCTGCGGACCGGCAGGCTTGACGCTGGCCGCGCAGCTTGCGGCGTTTTCTGACATCAAGACCTGCATCGTCGAGCAAAAGCCGAGCCGGCTGCTGCGCGGCCAGGCCGACGGCATCGCGTGTCGCACCATGGAGATGTTTCATGCCTTTGGTTTCAGCGAGCGCGTGCTGAAGGAGGCCTGCTGGATCACGGAAACCACGTTCTGGAAGCCGGACGACGGCATGCCTGAAAACATCGTGCGCAGCGGCCGGGTTCAGGACGTCGAGGACGGGCTGTCGGAAATGCCGCACGTCATCCTTAACCAGGCGCGCGTGCATGATTGCTATCTCGATGTCATGCGCAAATCGCCGTCGAAGCTCGAGCCGTATTATTCACGGCGCCTGCTCGATCTTGAGATCTCGCCGACGGCGCGGTTCGAGGACCACGCGGTGACCGTGCGCCTTGAGCGGCTCGATGCCGGGCACCAGGGCGAGATCGAGACCGTCAAAGCTCGCTATGTCGTCGGCTGCGACGGCGCGCGCAGCACCGTGCGAAAGTCGATCGGGCGCGAGTTGCGCGGCGATTCCGCCAATCATGCCTGGGGTGTGATGGACGTCCTTGCCGTCACCGACTTTCCCGACATCCGCTTCAAGGTGCTGATCCAATCGGCCCGTGACGGCAGCATCATCGTGATCCCGCGCGAAGGCGGCTATCTCGTCCGGCTCTATGTCGAGCTCGCCAATCTCGACGCCGGCGAACGGGTCACGAGCCGCAACATCACCTCGGATGATCTGATCGCGAAGGCGCGGCGGATTCTTCATCCCTATACGCTCGACGTGAAGGAGATCGCCTGGTGGTCGGTCTATGAGATCGGCCAGCGGCTGACCGACAAGTTCGACGACGTGCCGGCGGAACAGGCCGCAACGCGCCTGCCCCGCGTGTTCATCGCCGGCGACGCCTGCCACACCCATAGCCCCAAGGCGGGCCAGGGCATGAACGTCTCGATGCAGGACGGCTTCAATCTCGGATGGAAGCTGGCTTCCGTGCTGCGCCGGCACAGCGCGCCGCATCTATTGCACAGCTACTCAGCCGAGCGGCAGGCCGTGGCGAAGGAGCTGATCGACTTCGACCGCGAATGGGCCGAAATCCTCGCTTCCGCCAAGGGCGACAACAAGGGCGCCGATGCGGCGAAAACCCAGGACTATTTCGTTCGGCACGGCCGCTATACCGCTGGTACTGCGACCCACTACCATCGGTCCATCCTCACCGCCGAACCCGATCACCAGCATCTCGCCAAGGGTTTTGTGATCGGCACGCGCTTTCATTCCGCGCCGGTCGTCCGGCTCTCGGACGCCAAGCCGATTCATCTCGGCCATGTCGCCAAGGCGGACGGTCGCTTCCGGCTTTTCATCTTTGCCGGCGCTGGCGATGCCGCGGCCGATAGCTCCCCTCTCCGCTCTCTGTGCGACTTCCTGAGCCAGAATCCAAAATCTCCCGTCAGAAGGCACACGCCTGCGGGCGCCGACATCGATTCAGTGATCGATGTCCGCGCCGTGTTCCAGCAGGCGCACACCGAACTGGCCATCGAAAGGATGCCGTCGCTGCTCCTCCCGCGCAAAGGACACTACGGGCTCATCGACTACGAAAAAATGTTCTGTCCCGATTTGAGGGGCGGCCATGACATCTTTTCGATGCGCGGGATCGATCGGGGCACGGGCTGCATGGTCGTTGTGCGACCGGACCAGTACGTCGCGCACGTGCTCCCGCTCGATGGCCATGGGGAATTTGGCGCCTATTTCGATGGCTTCATGTTGCGGGCGGATTGAACGCTGGGGTGATCGCGACGGGCTTTCGTTGATGCCACAGGCTGGCTCCCCGAAACCGCCATTTTCACCCCCAATTCCAATGCGGTGGGATCGGGCCCTTTCCATTGAACTCGGCGTCCCGCTCCGATATACGGGCACTCGACTCCGGCCGGGGGAACAGGGCCTTCCGGGGCCGCGCGCCCGCCTCCTCCAAGCCGTTCCGGATTTTCTCCAGTATATCAAAGGCTTAATGATGTCTTCCACATTCGATCAGATCGCCAACATTATCGCGGAGACCTGCGACATTCCGCGCGACACGATCAAGCCGGATAGCCACGCCATCGACGATCTGGGAATCGACAGCCTGGACTTCCTCGACATCGCCTTTGCCATCGACAAGGCGTTCGGGATCAAGATGCCGCTCGAAAAATGGACCCAGGAGGTCAACGACGGCAAGGCCACGACCGAGCAGTACTTCGTGCTGCAGAATCTCGCCGATCGCATCGACGAACTGGTCGCCGCCAAGAATGCAGCCACGGGCGCCTAGTCGCCCGCCATGGACCTTGATTACTTCAAGCTGATCGACCGCATCGTCGACCTCAATCTCGACGAGAAGAAAATTACGGTCGAGGCGCAGGTTCCGGCGTCGCATACGATCTTCGAAGGGCATTTTCCGGGTTTTCCGATCATGCCCGGCGTGCTGCTGACCGAAGCGATGGCGCAGAGCTCCGGCTGGCTGATACTCGGCGTCCTGAAGTTCGAGCGCATGCCGTTCCTGGCCATCGTGAAGGAAGCCAAGATGCGCGGGTTCGTCAGTCCCGGCCAGTTGCTGACGATCGAGGCGAAGCTCGAGCACGAAGGTTCCGGTTATGCCGTCACCAAGGTCAAGGGGCGCGTCGGCAAGGAGTTGAAGTGCAGCGCTGAACTCACCTTCGGCCTTGCCCCCTTCCCCGACCCGGCCTTGCGTGTGCACATGGACGCGATGGCCAACAAGATCGGCTTCCCACTGCAGGCGATTACGCATGACTGAGCCAAATTCCGCGCCCGCCAAGGAAGTCTGGATCACCGGCATCGGCATCGTCTCCTCGCTCGGCGAAGGGCTCGACGCGCATTGGGATGCGCTGAACGAGAAGAAGATCAACGTCGACGACAAGCGGTTCGCGCCCCACATCGTGCACCCGCTGGCGCCGGTTTCCTTCGACGCCCAAATCCCGAAAAAGGGCGACCAGCGCCAGATGGAAGCCTGGCAGCGCATCGGCACCTATGCCGCGGGGCTGGCGCTGGATTCGGCCGGCGTCAAAGGCAACAAGGAAATCCTTGCTAGAATGGACATGATCGTCGCCGCCGGCGGCGGCGAGCGCGATATCGCGGTCGATGCGGCTATCCTCAACGCCGATGCCAAGGGCAATTCGGGTCCGGGCTTTCTCAACGAACGGCTGATGAACGATTTGCGGCCGACGCTGTTCCTGGCCCAGCTCTCCAACCTGCTCGCCGGCAACATCGCTATCGTGCACGGCGTCTGCGGCACGTCGCGCACCTTCATGGGCGAGGAAGCCGCCTCGATCGATGCAGCGCGGATTGCGCTGGCACGGATCGAAAGCGGCCAAAGCGACATCGCGCTGGTCGGCGCGGCCCATAATGGCGAGCGTTCGGACTTGCTGATCCTCTACGAATTCGGCGACTTCAATCTGACCGATAAGTTCGCTCCCGTCTGGCAACGCGAAGGCAAGAGCGGCTTCGCGCTCGGCTCCGCCGGCTGCTTCCTGGTCCTGGAGTCGCGCGAGCACGCCGAAGCCCGCGGCGCCAAGCCCTATGCCAGACTGACCAAGGTGGTCGCCGACCTTGCGCAGCGCAAGCAGCCGGGCGCAGTGACCAAATCGCTCGAAGCGATGTGGCCGAAGCTCGGCGTCGGCGACAGCGGCACCTTGATCACGGGAGCGACCGGGGCCGAGCCGGTGACCTCGGACGAGAAGGCGTTTCTGCGCCAGCACCCCGGATTTGCGGTCCGCGCTACCGGAACCATGTTCGGCCACACGCTGGAAACCCAGTTTCCGCTCGGCCTGGCGCTGGCCGCGCTCTCGATCTCCCGCGGTGCGCTGTTTCCGCCCAACGACCCGACCGGGCTCGAGGTTGAAAAGGCTGACAGCCCCGACCAGATTGTCGTGGTGGGGGCCGGTCACTGGCAGGGCGAAGGCATGGCCCTGGTCGAGGCCATCAAGTAGCGCCTGATTCCCGCAAGCAAGCTTGCGGCATCACGGCCAGAGCAAGAGATGAGCGCGAGAGCGCTTCCAATTACGGCGCAGCATCGACGGGGGAACCATGTCAGCACCACGCGATAAACTCGGCAGGCCGATCGTCGTCGTCACCGGCATGGGCGTGGTGACCTCGCTCGGCGCCGGCAAGACGGACAATTGGACCCGGCTGACCGCGGGCGAATCCGGCATCCGGACCGTGACGCGCTTTCCGATCGACGGCCTGAAGACGAACATGGCCGGTACCGTCGATTTCGTCACCGTGGAGCCGTTCTCGTCGACCGGCCTCACCGAGCGTCTCGCCGAGATGGCGACCGAGGAAGCCCTCGAACAGGCTAATATCGGCGGCAAGGCCGATTTTCCAGGGCCGCTGTTTCTCGCAGTCGCGCCGGTCGAGGTCGAGTGGCCGCAGCGGCTCGAACTCGGACGCGCCGTCGGCAGAACCGATTTCGACTACGGGGATATGCTGCGCGTCAGCGGCGGCGGACGGTTCACCGCATATCATCGCCGCTTCATGTTCGGTTCAGTGGCGAGCTTTCTCGCCGAAAAGTTCGGCACCAAGGGATCGCCGATCTCGCTTTCCACCGCCTGCGCGTCGGGTGCAACTGCAATCCAGCTCGGCGTCGAGGCGATCCGCCGCGGCGAGGCTGACGCTGCGCTGTGCGTTGGCGCCGACGGCTCGGTGAACCCCGAAGCGATGGTGCGCTTCTCGCTATTGTCGGCGCTGTCGACGCAGAACGATCCGCCGCAGGCCGCATCAAAACCGTTCTCCAAGAACCGCGACGGTTTCGTGATGGCGGAAGGCGCCGGCGCGATGGTGCTGGAAAGCTATGAGTCGGCGATGGCCCGCGGCGCCAAGATTCTCGGCGTGGTGGCCGGCTGCGGCGAGCTGACCGACTCGTTCCACCGCACCCGCTCCAGCCCCGACGGAAAGCCGATCATCGGCTGCATGCGCAAGACGCTTGCCGATGCCGGCCTCGAGCCGGAACAGATCGACCACATCAACGCCCACGGCACTGCGACGCCGGAAAACGACAAGATGGAATACAACACGACCGCGGTCGTGTTCGGCGAGCATCTGCCGAAAATCCCAGTGTCGTCGAACAAGTCGATGGTCGGGCATACGATCTCGGCGGCCGGCGCGGTGGAAGCCGTGTTCTCGCTGCTGACGCTGGAGCACCAGCGGATTCCGCCGACCATCAATTACGAGATTCCGGACCCGTCGATCCTGTTCGACGTGGTCGGCAACACCGCGCGCGATGCCAAGGTCACGGCGGTGATGTCGAACTCGTTCGGTTTCGGCGGGCAGAACGCTTCGCTGATCCTGACGCGCGAACCGGTGTAGCAGCACGTCACTCATCACGATGAACCGCCTGCTCCTACGCACCAAGGCGCGCCTGCGCGACGCCGCCAAGCCGGTAGCGGAAGCCGCCGTCGGCGCGCTGACGATCGCCCTGCTCCGCACCACACGCTATTTTGATCCGGACAAAACAGCCAATTTCTTCGGCCGCGTCACTCGCTTCATCGGCCGCCGGCTGCGCGAGGATCGCATCGGGCGCGAAAATCTCACGGCTGCGTTCCCCGAGAAATCGCCGGAAGAGATCGAGACCATCCTGGCCGGTGTCTGGGACAATCTCGGCCGCATCGGCGCCGAATTCGCCCATCTCGACCACATCTGGGACTACGACCTCGAGCAACCGGACAAGCCAAGCCGCATCGAATTCACCCCGCGGACCAAGCAGATTTTCGATGCCCTGCGCGACGACGGCAAGCCTGCGATCATTTTTGCCAGCCATCTCGGCAATTGGGAGATCCCGGCGCTCGGCGCGGTCGCCCATGGGCTCGATTGCGCAATCCTGTTCCGCCGTCCCAACATCGAGGCCGCCGACCGCGCCATCGAGCGGATCCGCGCCGTCAAGATGGGCACGCTGGTGCCGGCCGGCCGCGACGCGCCGCTCAAGCTTGCGGAAGCCCTGCAGAGGGGCCAGCACGTCGCGATGCTGGTCGATCAGTACATGGGCAACGGCGTCGAGGTGACGTTCTTCGGCCGCAAGACCAAGGCCAACCCGACGCTGGCGCGGCTCTTACGGCAGGTCGAATGCCCCGTGCACGGCGTGCGCATCATCCGCCTGCCCAACCACCGTTTCCGCGCCGAACTCTCCGAAGAGGTCAAGCCGGTGCGCGACGCCGCAGGCCAGATCGACATCCAGGGCACGATGCAGGCGGTGACGAATGTGATCGAAGGCTGGGTGCGGGAATATCCGGACCAGTGGCTGTGGCTGCACAGAAGGTGGCGGTAGCGCAGCGAGCGTAGCCCGGGTGAAGCCAACGGGTCGCGCGAACGCGCGCCCCGTTGGCTCCATCCGGGCTACGTAACGCGCCCGCTTTCCCTACCCGCCGAACAGCAGGCCGAGGCTCCACGCCTTCATCGCCACCGTCGCTCCCAGAACGAAGATGATCTGCAGCAGCGTGCGCGTTGAGAAGAAGGCGAGAATATTGGTCATGTGATGCTCCCGGAGGGAGCTATAGATTCTCGCTTGGGTTCCGGCAACCGGAGTCTGTGGCCCAGATGAGGATTGTGCACTGGACCTCTCCACGTCATTGCGAGGAGCGTAAGTGACGAAGCAATCCATACTTTCTTCGTGGCGCTATGGATTGCTTCGCTTCGCTCGCAATGACGGCGGAGAGAGGTTCGTGCGCCTTACCGGTCACTTCCCCGTCTTCACCCTGGTCCACAGCCGGTTGATCACACGTTGCGTGGCGGGGTCGCGGGCCTGGATGACAAACAGCTTTTTCTGCGTCGCCTCGTCTGGATAGATGTTTCTGTCGTTCAAAATCTTCGGATCGACCAGCTTCTGGCTGGCCAGATTACCGTTGGCGTACGACAAAAAGTCGGAGTTCTTGGCGGCGACGTCGGGGCGGTAGAGATAGTTGATCAGCTCATAGGCTTCCGCGACGTTCTTGGCGTCCGCGGGGATCGCGAGATTGTCGAAGAACATCTGCGCGCCCTCTTTCGGAATCGTGTAGCCGATCTCGATGCCGTTCTTGGCTTCCGCGGCGCGGCTGCGTGCCTGCATGATGTCGCCCGACCAGCCCACGACGAAACAGATCTCGCCGGAGGCCAGCGCGCCCAGATACTCCGACGAATGAAACTTGCGGACATTGGGCCTGATCTTGCTGACGAGCTCGGCAGCCTTTTCCAGGTCCGCCTGCTTGGTCGAGTTCGGATCGATGCCGAGATAGCTCAAGGCCGCCGGCAGAATGTCGTCGGCGGAATCCAGCATGTGGATGCCGCAGTCTTTGAATTTTGCGAGATTTTCCGGCTTGAAGACGATATCCCAGCTATCGATCTTGGCATCGGCCCCGAGAATCTTCTGCGCGGTCTTGACGTTGTAGCCGATGCCCGTGGTGCCCCACATGTAATTGGCGGCGTAGTTGTTGCCGGGATCGTAGGTGGCGAGCTGGCTGGTCACGACCGGCCAGGCGTTGGCGAGATTGGGCAGCTTCGACTTGTCGAGCTTAAGGAAGACCTTTGCCGTGATCTGGCGTTGCAGGAAGTAGCCGGTCGGCACCACGACGTCGTAACCTGACTTGCCCGCCAGAAGCCGCGTCTCCAGCGTCTCGTTGGCGTCGAAAGTGTCGTAGACCACCTTGATGCCGGTTTCCTTGGTAAAATCCTCCAGCACCCCCGGGGCCATATAGTTCGACCAGTTGTAGAAGTTCACCGTGCGCTCCTGCGCCGACACAGGCGAGAGCGTCAGCGCCACCGCGAGCGCGCCAAAAAGGCGCAGCGAAACTCCAGTCGAATTGCGCATCTTCTACCTCTTGCGCCGGCCGTGCACCGCGTCCGACAGCCGCTCCAGCGCGGTGTCCAGCGTCTCGTCCTTCTTGGAAAAACAGAACCGCACCACCGAGGTCACCGCGTCCTGCTCGTAGAACGCCGAGACCGGGATCGCCGCGACCTTGTAGTCGGTCACGATACGCTTGCAGAACTCGACGTCGGTTTCATTCAAGCCGAGCGGTGACAGGTCGACGGTGAGGAAGTACGTGCCTTGCGATTGCAGCACGGGAAAGCCGATACTCTCCAGCCCTTTTGTGAGGCGGTCCCTGCTCCGCGCCAGATCCCTGCGCATGTCGTAGAAATATTCGTCAGGCTTGCCGAGCCCGTAGGCCACCGCCGACTGCAGGTTCGGCGCGGTGGTGAAGGTCAGGAACTGGTGCACTTTTGCGGCCACCCGCAACAGCGGCGGCGCGGCGCAGACGAAGCCGACCTTCCATCCCGTCAGCGAAAATATCTTGCCGGCGCTGCCGACCTTGATGGTGCGATCCCGCATGCCCGGGATCGTGATCAGCGGGATATGCTCGCGGCCGTCGAAGATCACATGCTCCCAGACCTCGTCACAGATCGCGATGGTGTCGAACTTCTGGCAGAACCGCGCCAGCAGCTCGAGATCTTCGCGGGGATAGACGACGGCCGCCGGGTTGAGCGGATTGTTGAACAGCACCGCCTTGGTCTTCTCGTTGAAGACGCTGGCCAGCATCTCTTCCGTCAGCCGCCAGCCCGGCGGCTCCAGCCGCAACAGGCGCGGAATTCCGCCGGCCTGACGGATGATCGGCAGATAGCTGTCATAGACCGGCTGGAACACCACGACTTCGTCGCCGGGCTCGACGACGGCGAGGATGGACGCCGTCAGCGCCTCGGTGCCGCCCGAGGTCACCATCACTTCCGTCATCGGATCGAGGGAAAGCTTGTGCCAGCGGCCGTAATGGGCGGCGATAGCCTGCCGCAGTTCCG
The DNA here is from genome assembly GCF_056174665.1 of Bradyrhizobium sp. WYCCWR15520. NCBI lineage: Bacteria > Pseudomonadati > Pseudomonadota > Alphaproteobacteria > Hyphomicrobiales > Nitrobacteraceae > Bradyrhizobium > Bradyrhizobium sp. WYCCWR15520. The sequence goes on along the minus strand of NZ_JBWBWM010000009.1, from coordinate 166,751 downwards.
GGATGCCCATCATCGACGGGTACTGGTTGTAGCCGTTCACGGTGGCATCGGCCGCGGCGCGGCGGATGTCCTCCGGCCCGGGATCGTCGGGAAAGCCCTGGCCGAGATTGATGGCGTTGTTGTCGCGGGCGGCCTGCGACATCGCCTCGAAGACGGTGACGGGAAGGTCGGCAAAGACCTTGTTCATGGATGTCATGGTGGAGATCAGCCGCCGGTTTTGGTCGGCAAACCCGCTGCCTTCCAGCCGATGATGCCGCCGGCAAGATGCTTGTCATAGGGAAGGCCCGCCGCCTGCGCCGCCAGCGAGGCCGTCACCGAGCGTTTGCCGGAGCGGCAGGCGAACACCACCTGCTTGCCCTTCGGGTCCGGAATCGCCGCCGGATCGAAGCTCTGGAGCGGAACGACCACGCCATCCGGATAGGCTTCCACCGCTACCTCATTGGGCTCGCGGACGTCGACCAGCAGATAGCGGCCCTCCGCGATCCCCTTCGATACGTCTTCCGGGGTTAAATCGTGCACCTGATGGTCCGCCAACATATCCTCCTGACAACCCGCCGCGAGGACGCCAATAGGCCCCGCCAAGCGGGCGCCAAAGTCGCCCCTCGCGAGGGGAAAATCAAGCGCCGCGAGCGGGTTAAACGGCCGCCAAAACCGTGCCGCCGCCCAACGCATTTATTTTTCTCCCCTGCCCCTTTTTCAGGTCAGAAGTTCTTTCACGATAGGCCAGGCCCCATCAGGCGATTGAGGGCCGACCGACCGGTAGCCGCGGCGAAGGTAGAAATCGCGGGCGTTTGAGCTTGCCTCCCCGTGTACCGAAGGGAACTCGCGATCGCGCATCCGCCCTTCGAGCATCCCAAGCAAGCCGTTCCCCACGCCCTGCCCGGCAAATTCGGGCGCAGCATACAAACCCTCCAGCCTGTCGCCGTGAATGGCTCCCCATCCGGCGACGGTGCCGTCCAGCTCGGCAACCCATACTTCGAGCTCACGCAGCTTTCGCTCTATACCGGAGAGCGTGAGCTTCGACGCCCACGCCTGCGCTTCGGCACCGGACATTTTTGGTGGCGCAAGCTCAAGGATGGATCGCCGCCGAATGGCGTTGAGACGACTGGCGTCTTTGCGCATCGCTCGACGGTAAACGGGATCCATCGTCACCTGCCTCGCGTCAAACTTGGCGAGCCAATGTCCGCCGTTGGCCGCGTGCGACCACCGCTACCCCCGACTGCGACGTTTAAGCAAGAGCGACCTCGCGCAGCGGCCGGGGCTCCTTCTGACGCAACTTCCGTACTTGAACACATCATCCGGGAAAAAGTGGCAACCTTTTCTTACCAGTAGAATTGAATTAGGACGCGCCATTTGGAGTTCGAAAATGGATGACGACTTCCCGCTGAAGGTTGCTGTTGAGCGAGCTTGGACCGTGCACCTGGCGACGCACAAGGATATTGACGCGACCGATCCACGCCGTTGCTCGCTTGAGAGGTATCTGAGCGGAAAATGGCAAGCTGGTGAAAGCGACCCAGAAGAACTGACAAGCCAAGGTCTTTCTTATCTCCATCGCCTTGGATCTGAGAGTTGGTGAAGACAGGATGGCAAACCTCACAAAAGCGGTGGTCAGCCTAGCGAGTAGAACTGCCCGACCGGATTGGACGCTGGCTGCGCTGGCGAGCCTCCTGGCAGCTGGCATCGCAGCCTCGCTTCGATATGCGTTCGGATAAGAGGCCAGCCGCTCCGCATACTTGCGCTCGGCCGATGAGAGGCAGACGAACTATCCAGGATTATGCGAGAGTCGAGATCCTCGATTGATTCCGTCAATCCCAGCGCAACTCAAGCGCCCTGTGCTCGACCGCGGCGCGCGCTCGACAATCTCGAATCTGTTGTGTAGCTAACAATTCGTGAATTATAGGCGCCCGGCGCCATACATATGTTCAGGAACGCGGCACTCGAAATTGCTTTACCCGGTGCCATGCGTGACCCGATCAAAGAACCGAAGTACTGGCGAGATCGCGCCGAAGCGACGCGCGCGAAGGCGAAGAGGTATTACGACCTCAGACAAATTCGGCGAATGCTGCTGGTTGCGGAGGAATACGACAAAATCGCTGACCGCGTCGAAGAATGGCAACGCAGGGGCGAGGCACTCGTAAAGAGTACGCGTGGTGCTGACAATGCTGTTGATTAGGAAATGGCGAGAATCTGCTCAATAGCTCAGGCCGTTATTGTTGCCATTTTTTCCCGCCAAGGAACACAAGTCGAATTTGAAGCGTTCATTGCCATATCTGGAGACAGCCATGGCATCGAACGCGCGTCTATTCTTCGCGGGGGTCGGAACAACCTTCGTCATTTTGGCCATTGGTTTCGGCGGCGGTCTTATGCTGGCGAAAACCAGCATGGAGCCGACCGCGCCTAGTCGCCCGGTGGCCGATCGTCTGCCTCCCGTACGGGTTATCCTTCCTGCATCGGCCGAGGCGGCTACCCCTCCCGAGGTGCCGGTGCGAACGGTCACTGCTCCAGAACCTCCTCCAAAGCCGGTGACGCCACCCCAAGAGCAGCAGGCCGCAGAAAGGGATAGACAGGGCTTGGAGCGCGCCGAACGTCGCAAAGCACAAGCCGAAGAGCGAGCGCGCCGCAAAAAATACGCTGAACGTAAAGCGAGGCGTGAAGCCGCTGGTCTGGTGATGCACCAGCAAGAACCGCCCATCCTGGCTCTTGGCGAGGATCAACCTCGCGGTGGACGCGGCTTCTTTGGAAACTGACCACTGTTGATGGCAGATCGCATGATGCGCTCTCTGCTGCGCATTTTGGGCCAAAGCGCGCGCATCTTTCTCTCGCGACGATCGTGGCGGCCGGTCTGATTCAGGTCACTGCGATCGCGGTCGCAATTCTTTGCTAGACCTTAGAGGTAGCCCCCACGCGCTGGCCAAGGGAGCTGCACCGCGACCGTTCCCTTATGAGCGCTCCGAGCGCCTTGCGGATACCGGGAAGCCATTCCGTTTAAACGGCCCCAACCGAGGGGCCGCCAACCCGAACGATACGGGTTTTCTTCCAGCAGTCGGGGGGGCACCTTTCGGCTGGAAGCATCAAAATCAACCTTCAGCGATGCCGGTTGTTCCCTTATTCCTTCGCCAAGCATGGAAATTAGGGATTAGTGCGACTGCTTCGCGCCATTTACCGTTTTTTCCCGCTACGATTGGGCGCCGCTCCAGGAAGTCGGGGGACAGTCTAATGCGCGATGGGAGAGAGGCTGCAACCCAATTCACATTGGGCCAGGTCATCGGTCAAACTGCAGAGCGGTTCCCACACCAGCCTGCGATTGTCTCCTCCACGTTTGCGCCTCTGACGTACCGCGATCTTCAGCGCCAGTTGGAAGGCATCCGCCGACAGTTGCGTTTGGCTGGGTTCGATTGCAACGCCCGGATCGGGATACTCATGCCGAACGGCGCGGAGGCGGTTCTCGCCATCGTTGCGGTAGCCTGTTTCAGCATCGCGGTTCCGCTTGATCCGCGCCTGTCCCAAGCGGAGATCGATCAGCGTCTCGACATGCTGCGCCTGAACGCTCTTCTCGTGCCACAAGGCAATGCCTCTGAAGCTCGCCAGGCCGCTGAGCGCAGACGGCTCACCATCATCGAAGCCGCTCCGGTCGGGCACGGTCAGCTTGGACTCAATATCGTAGTGCGGGTCTCCAACTTCCCTGCGATCGATGCTGAGCCTGATCCGGGCTCGCCCGCCTTCATCCTGCAGACGTCGGGCACGACTGCGCAGCCGAAGCTCATTCCGTTCAGTCATGGCAATATGCTGGCGGCGGCCGCACGGCTTCAGGCCTGGTTTGGCCTTACACCCCGGGACCGTTGCCTGAGCGTGTCGTCCCCTTACTATTCCCATGGGCTCAAAGTAACGGTCTTCACACCGCTGCTGACGGGCGGCAGCATTGCCGTCCCGGCGAACAATGCCGTCGTGGCGCTGGACGAGTGGCTCGATGTCCTGCGGCCGACCTGGTACTCGGCAGGTCCTACGCTTCACACTGCCGTGCTGGACAAGGCAGAAAACCTTAAGGATGCGCCGACGTCGCACACTCTGCGGTTCGTCGTATCGGGTGGCGCGCCGCTGCTGAAAGAAGTGCAGGACGACCTGCAGCGCATTTTGGGCGTGCCGGTGCTGGAGCATTACGGGTCCAGCGAAGCCGCGCAGATCGCCGCCAACCTGCCGCCGCCCGGGCCGAACAGGCCAGGGACTTGCGGGCAACCTTGGCCTGATACCGTGGCCATTGTTGGTGAGGATGGACATCCCTTGCCAACCGGCGAGCGGGGTGAGATCTGGGTTCGTGGTCCCACCGTGATATCTGGCTATCTCGATGCGCCGGAACTCAATCATGCTGCTTTCAGAGAGGGCTGGCTTCGCACGGGCGATATCGGCAGCCTCGACGGAGACGGCTTCCTGACCCTGCACGGCCGCCTCAGTGAAGTAATCAACCGAGGTGGTGAGAAGATCGCCCCTGCTGAAGTGGAATCCGCACTACTCCGCCATCCGGCCATAGCCGAAGCTGCTGCTTTCGCAATCGCCCATCCACGACTTGGCGATGACGTCGCAGCTGCCGTCATTCCCCATCCTGGCGCGCAGACGACGCCTGCGGAGCTACGACAGTTCCTGCAACCCGAGTTGGCCTCGTTCAAGATTCCGCGGCACATTTTGTTCCTCGACCAACTGCCAAAGGGGGCGACGGGAAAGGTCCAACGGCGACGGCTGCGCGAGTCGCTCGACCAGCTGTTGGGTCAGCAGCGGGCGACGCCCCTGCCGGCTGTGGACAAAGGCCCATTGGATCTAGAGGCTGAATTGCTTATTCTATGGCGTAGGCTGCTCAAGTCCGAGGCTGTGACGGTCGACGATGATTTTTTTGCCAGCGGTGGTGACTCCCTTCTGGCGATGGAAATGCTCATCGAGGTCGAGCGGCTCGTCGGCCACCCCGTACCGGACACGATCCTGTTCGGAGCAGAAACCATCCGGCAACTTGCGCCAAAAATCGCCGTGCAGACGGGCACGCCGGCGACGCCTTTCCTCCAGTTCGATGCCTGTGGCGAACGGCCTCCCCTGTACTTCTTTAATGGGGACCTTATCAGCGGCCACGAGAGTGTGCGGCGGATGGTGGAGCTTTTCGGGCCCGATTACCCGATCATCTCCATCGATCCCCATGGTCTTCGTGGGGAGCCGATTCCGCCGTCGATCAAGCAGATGGCCGCCGACCGCCTGCCGCATATCCTGGAAAGGCAGGCCAGCGGTCCTTTCCTGCTGGGCGGCAAATGCAACGGCGCCATGGTGGCGTTCGAAGCAGCCCGCCTGCTGATGGCAGCCGGCCACAAGGTTGATTTGGTTGCGATGGTCGACCCGCCGACCGTTAGCGCCCGTCCGGTGCCGCGGGCGATCATCGGGCTGATGAAGCCCCTAGTTTCGCCTTACCTTCTGCGCTGGACATATGAACAAATGGCCCGGCTGGAGCGATACTCCAAGGCCTCAACGCGCGAGCAGATGGCTCCGGGGCTGAAGGAGCGGATCGCCAAGCTGTATGACGCATTATTCAATCTCAATAATGGGATTCCGCCGGCGTTATGGGACGCTTATTCCATCGCAATGGCGCAATATCTTCCGGCACCGCTCGAGGTCCCTGTGGCCTTTTACGCGGCTGAACACGACGGCCGGGCGTGGCGGCATCTCAGCTCCCAACTCGAAGTGATGCAGGTGCCTGGGGGACATCATGGCTGCCTGACTGTCGGCGCGGAACTGCTGGTCGGGCATCTGCGGACAAGAATTGATTTCCGACAGGCAGCACGTCTTCAAGCAAATCAGCCGTTTGACGGCACCGTTCGAGCAAGCTTTGCGAACTAGGCGTGCGTGATCTGCGGTCTTTCGGCTCTGTCAATCAAGGATATTGGAGTGCAGTAAGACCGCCTCAGTTAGCGGCCTTTTTTCATTTCCCGGTCAGGAGGCGCGGCCCCAGCAGCGGGGGGGGCTGGGGCTGAGCTGGGGCCGCCCATTCCAACCGCCGGCAACGCGAAAACAAGTGGCCGACGGGTCAGGTACGTTATCGCAACTCGGTTGGATCGTTCCGACTAGTTCGGTGTACCCCCGTTGGCGGCACTCATTCAAATCCGACTAAACCACCGGCTGATTGAAGGGGCGCTCAACGCCGCGCCGGCAGAGCAAGGTTTTGTCTCATGCCCCTCGCGGCGAGTTGCTTGAACGATTATTTAGCGGCCGCCTTGATTTCTGCACTTTTTGAGCAACAAATTGAGACATGTAAGACGGGTAGGAGGACACGCGATGATGGGGCGTGGGCTCGCGTTGTTACTGGTGGGGCTGCTCGGCGGCTGCATGCAAGCAACCCTTGCGCCGTCATCGAATGCCAGCTTGACCCCAAGGGACCGGCAGTTGCTCGCCCACGCGCGTTATGCGCAGGCGACTATTCCGGAAACATATCGCCGGCATATCGTCGACTACACGCGCAAGGAGCAGCCGGGAACCATCCTGGTCGATACCAACTCGCGCTATCTCTATTACGTCCTGCCGGGCGGCAAGGCGATCCGGTATGGTGTGACGGTGGGAGAGGAAGCGCTGGCCTGGTCCGGCATCGCTACGGTTGGCAAGACGGCTGAATGGCCGGATTGGATCCCGACGGCGGAGATCCAGGCCCGGCTCGGCCCCTACCCGAAGCGCGTCGCCGGAGGTCCGGACAATCCGCTGGGCGCACGGGCGCTCTATCTTTACGAGGGCAACAAGGACACGCTGTACCGCATCCACGGTACCAACCAGCCGGAATATATCGGTCAGGCCATCTCGTCCGGCTGCATCCGCATGACCAACGAGGACATCATCGATCTCGTGAACCGGGTGAAGCTCGGCGCGATCGTCGTCGTCCTGCCGCCGGGCCGGAGCGCGTAGCAAGCTACGCCGCGTGAGGCGCCGCGAAGCCCGTAGCCTGCAGGCGGGCTTGGCGGGGGCTGGCTTAGCGAGAAAAATTTCCCCGCACGATGAAGGAGCATCGGAACCGCTGCGGCGCTCTTGCCAATTTCCCTGCATGCCGGAAGGCCCGCCCGCCTCCCACACCCTCGACAGGCGGGGACGTGATTTGACCCTTGTCGGAAATTGCACTCACAATGCTTAAACATTGACGGTGAGTGATCGAGGGAACCACACGATGTCAGCGGCGCCTGAAGTCAAATCTGCGGATGCGAACATCCGGGCTATCGCGATCAGCACCATTGTGCTCGGCTTTGCGGCCGACCCGATGGCGCGCTGGGCCTGGCCCGATCCGTCCGAATACCTCAGAGTAATGCCTCGGCTCGTCAATGCTTTTGGCGGCCGGGCTTTCGAGCATGGCACGGCCTATGTCACCGAAGGGGCTCGCGCCGCCGCCCTGTGGCTGCCGCCGGGCGTTGAGCCGGATGAAGCAGAAATGGGCGCCATCATGCAGGAGACTGTGCGCCCAGAGATCGCCGAGGATATGGGCGACGTCATGAAAGGCATGGCCGAACATCATCCCCGCGGCCCGCATTGGTATCTACCCCTTATCGCCGCGGATCCGAACTGGATCGGGCAAGGGCTCGGCGCATTGCTCATGAAACACGCGCTTCGACGATGCGACGAGGAAGGCATCGCAGCCTACCTCGAAAGCTCGAACCCGCGTAACATGTCCTTTTATGAGCGCCATGGCTTCGAGATTGCCGGCAGGATCCAAAGCGGCTCTTCTCCCGTGCTGACACCGATGCTGCGGCCCGCATCATGAGCGCTGAGTTGACGCGCGACCGGTACGCCATGACGCGCGCTTCGAAGGGCTCTTTGCCAATACGTGCGAAGTGCCCTCGGCGCGCCAAGGTTACTTTCGCATAGACCAGAGGATGGCATTCGTGAGGATTTGCTGGTAGCGGGCGTCGCGCCAGACGGATGCCTCGTGGCCTAGCGCCGTATAGAATACCCGCCCCTCGCCGTAAGATCGTTTCCAGGCGAGAGGCCAGCCATAGGATCGTCGATGCACACCGGTCTTGCCGAGATCCACCGAGCTTGGGTCGAGGCGCAGGAGCACGCGTGATCCACGATCGTCGAAGTCACGGATCTGATAGATTTCGTCCTCGACTTTCAACGAATTTCCGAGAAACGCCACCAATGGATCGCTGGGATCAGCTACTTCGATCGTCACGGCCTGATGCCATGGATGACCATTGAAGTAGCCGCCGACCAGATCAAGATAGTCTGGCCAGGCGTAGAATGTGTCCGTGGCCGAATGAATGCCGAGGAACCCACGGCCCGAGCGCACGAAGGTGAGCAGAGCCGCCTTCTGATCGCCGTTCATCGGAAGTTCTCCGGATGTATAGAACATCACCGCGGCGTAGCGCTGGAGGTTCTCGGCCGAGAATTCAGAGGTGTCTTCGGTTGCAGTGACCTCAAAGGCGCCGGCATTCCTTCCAAGCTGGGTCAGGATTTCCCTGGAAAGCGGTATGACGTCGTGCCGGTAGCCGGCCGAGTAGGTGAAATAGAGGATGCGGTCTCGCGGGCGCTCCGCGCGCGCGCCGAGCGGCCGGATTGCCGCCGCGCTGCCGAGCAGCGCGATGAACTCGCGCCGCCTCACCATCCTATCCCTGAGACCTGACCATCCATTTGGATTGCAGCCCGTACGGAAAACTCAAGACAGCGTCACATTATCGAGAAATGGTTGCCAGGAGAACGCCTCGCTGTTGGCCTTGTCGAATTGCCCATCCTCCAGCAGCTTGCCGACAGACCTGAAGTACTCGCAAAGGAATGTCGCATCCGGCAATTGATAAACGTGCTCATTCGGCACCCACAAACCAAACTTCCTGGCGGAGATGAATGCAGACAGGATTGCAGGTTTGAGATCACGTACATTGTCCGGCCATTCTGACGAGGCGGCTCGAATTTTGATGCTGTCTGAAAGACTGCGAAATTTAGCGCCCAGACTTCGGAGCTCGGAAGCTTTTCTTTCGCTCGACTTCCGGCTCAGCCATTCCAATGAGATGCCAACCAGCATTCCGGTCAAAAAGACCATCGCAAATTTGAACCAACGCTGCTGGCCCAGTGCGACCAGATTGTCAGAAACGGTCGTGACCACAGCGTTACCAAGAACCGTCGTGGCCACACCACCCGGAATGGAAAAGACATTTGCCTTCAATCCTTTTTCGAGGATAGGCATGACCAGCGGGATCAGCAGAAGACCCCAAATTCCAAACAGAAACTGTTTAAGCCGACTGGACATCGAGCCCTATGGTTGCACGCAGACGAGCCATTCAGCCGAACTAACGCTTAAACGACCCATGCGGCCTCTCCAAAAAAGATAGGGATGCAGATTGCTGCAGTGCATGAATCCGATTGTGGACACTTGGCCGGGCATGCCGGCCGTGGCTCCATTGCGACGTTCCGAGTGGCGCCTGGCGCATAGCGCGGAAACATCCAGCCGAGAGCGGTTTTCATTTTGCTTTACCTGCAATCTCATGCCGCTGGATTGGACCGGACCTGCTGGGCTGGAACGCTCTCCTCTCGTACCAGCGGCAGGGAAAACTGAAAGACGGCACCTCGAGGTTCGTTCGCGCTCACCCACATTCGTCCCCCGTGAGCCTCGACCATCGACTTGCAGATCGCGAGGCCCATGCCCATGCCCTTGGGCTTGGTCGTGTAGAAGGCCTGGAATACGCGCTCGGCATCCGCCGGGTCGAGGCCGGGCCCGGAATCGCTGATAGTGACGAGCACGCCGGCCGCCTCCGCCTCGGTGTTGATCCGGAGCTCGCGTGTCCCCTCGTCGCTGCCGTCCATGGCTTCAATGGCATTGAGGATCAGGTTCAGGATCACCTGCTGCAGCTGAGTGCGATCGCCTTCCACCAGAGGCAAGCCCGGTGCGAGCTCGGTCTGTAACGAGATGCCATACTTGAACATTTCGCTTCGGGTCAGCGCGACCATTTCGAGGATGGCCTCGTTGAGGCCGAACCAATCCCTCCGGGGCGGCACCTTGTGAATGAGCGCCCGGATGCCGCCAATGACGTTGCCGGCGCGCTTGCCGTCGTCAACGATACGGTCGAGCGAATAGCGAACCTCTTCGAGATTGGGCGGCCGCGCACGCAGCCAGCGTAACGCCGCCTGGGCGTTGGTAACCGTCGCGGCGATCGGCTGATTGACCTCATGGGCGATCGAGGCCGACAACTGCCCCATCGTGGTAACGCGGTTGGCGTGCGCGAGCTCCGCCTGCATGGCCCGCAAGGCTTCTTCGGCCCGCTTGCGTTCGGTGATGTGACGCCCGACGCCGCGGTAGCCGACGAAGCTCCCCTTCTCGTCAAACACCGGCAGGCCGGAGACGGACACGTAACGCTTGCTGCCATCGGGAGCAGACCGCGCCAGCTCAAAATCACGGAACGGCAGATGGGCATCGAGCGTCTCGCGGTGCTTGCGCCAGGCCTCTTCATCAGGCTCCAGGTAAGGCACTTCCCAACGTGTCTTGCCGATCTCGGAGCCCGACGCCGGTGCATCGGCAAGATCCTCCGCAAATTCCTGGTGAATGAAGCGATGCTGCGCGTCGGTCTCCCAGTACACGTCGAAGGAGAACTGCACGAGGGTGCGAAAGCGCTCCTCGCTCTGCCGCAGCGCCTGCTCCGCCCGCTTGCGCTCGGTCAGATCGAGGACAAAACTGATACCCTGGTTTGGGCTTTGTTCGAACATCACTCCGCCGAGCAGCACGGGCACACGGCTACCGTCTTTCCGAAAATACTCCTTCTCGAATGGCTGGACGGTCCCCATCTGCTTCAGCTCTGCCACGGTGTGCGCGTCGCGGCCGCGCCATTCCGCCGGCGTCAGGTCCGTCCGGTTCAGGCAACCCGAGGCCAGATCCTTGCGGTCGTAACCCAACATATGGAGAAACGCGTCATTGGCCTCCAGAATGCGACCGTCGAGCTCCCAGATGATGATGCCGACGATGTTGGCGTCGACCAGGTAGCGGATCTTCTTGTCGCGCGCCAGGAGATCGCCATGGAGCGCGATGTTCTCTGCGATCGCTTTGCGCCGCCTCATTGCTTCGAGCCGTGCGAGCGCCAATGCCACCCCTGCCAGGATTGCGACAATGACGATGGCGGTCGCGATCAGCCAGGCCTTGCGTTGTTCGAGCTGCTCGCTGCGCTTCTCCTGATCCACGTGCAGGAAGCGCTCGTGATCAACCATCTGGTCGATTTGCGACCTTATCTCGTCCAGGCTGCGAATCATCGCCATCGCGGCGGGCCCCGAGTAGGTACGGACCGTTTTGACGATCTCATCGATCTCGCGCAGCTTTGCAGCAACGGTCAGCGCCAGATGTCCGGCACGATGGCTCTGCAATGGATCGTCCGCCACCAGGGCCTGCAGCGCCTGCGCGTCCCGTCTTACGCTTTCGTCGGAGACGCCATAGGCCTTGAGATATTGGGGGTCGAGGGTCAGCAGATAGCCGCGTCTTTGCGCCTCCACGTCGGCGATGACCGTGCGCAACCGATCCAGCGTCTCGAGCACCTGACGGTTGCGGTCCTGCGCAAGGTTTGCCGCTTGGCGCGCCTGCCAATATTGGAGGCCAAGAACTCCGGTCGCGACGACCACAACCAGAAGCGCAGCAACCACCAGCGTCAGCGGACGAGCTAACCACCGAAAGGACTGGCTCAGAAGAAATGACATTGGCCTGGTCTTCGATGCTCGCGTGAGCGGCTATTTTCTGATGCCGACGCAGAGTATTGCTAGTATAATGTAAATACAGCCACCGTCCGCGCAGGTGAGCGGGAACCGGCACACTCAACCGCGCAGATTATACCGGCTTAGAAGCCCGTAGGTCCCCTCGCAAGGGGCCAGAACGTCACGGGAGTACCTGTGCGCGCTGTGACGTTCGATCCTTCGGCCGGAGCAACCACAGGAGCAAACAGATGGCTCCAAGTGAGAACTTGCCTGCAAAATTGCCGAGCCATTCCGGGCTGGCCAGCCGGCGCAGCTTCGTCAAGGGTTTGGGCATAGCCCTGCCGGCCCTCTCCATGCTGCCCCGGTGGGGTTTCGCCCAGGATGTCGCAGCGAGCTACGCCAACGCTGCGATAAACTGGAAGCAGTTTGCGGGGCAGACGATCACACTCGGGGGCGCGATCCATCCCTGGACGAACGCGATTACTCCGCTTTTGCCTGATTTCACCGAGCTCACCGGTATCAGAGTCGTTCCCGACTTCCGGTTGGAGACCACGTACCTGGGCGCGCTGGCGATCCAGCTCAACCGTCGCGACAGCACACCCGACGTCTTCATGTACACGACCTATGGCCAGGGTATCTCGGGAGGATGGCTCGAGCCCCTGAACGCCTATTATGCCGACAAGTCGCTGACCGATCTCGCCTGGTATGACGAGGGCGACCTTCTCAAGACCGCCCGAACCTTTCCGCTATGGCGGGACGGCGAGCGCTACGCCATGCCGATCACCTCGGAGGCGGTGACCCTGTTCATCAATGGCGATGCGCTGGCCGCCAAGAACCTGTCGGTTCCCCGCACTTTCGAAGAGCTGCTTGTCACCGCCAATGCAATCAAGACCGACGAGATGTCCGGCATAGCCATGCGGGCTCAAGCCGGCGGCAATTCGTCCGTGCCGGCGATGAGCTTCTTGTTCTCCTATGGCGGGGAGATGATCAAGGACAACAGGGCCGCTTTCGCGAGCCCCGAAGCAATCGCGGCCATCGAGATGTTCGGTCAGTTGCTCAGTCAAGCCGGGCCTGGCGGTGTGAGCGGCTACGAATGGTACCACGTGCTGGACGACTTCCTTCAGCGCAGGACGGCGATGGCAATCGACAGCAGCAATTTCGCTACCGACATCTCCAACCCGGCAAGGAGCCACGTTGCCGGAAAGACCGTATTTGCCGCCTTTCCGCACGTCGCCGGCCGCACGTCCGTGCCCTTCATGTCGCACTGGCAGGCCTGCATCAATTCCAAGTCGAAACACAAGCGGGCGGCGTTTTTGTTTCTGCTGTGGGCGACAAGCAAGCCAACTTCGATGCTGACCGCCGCGGCGGGGCTGGCGACGACGCGTGTGTCGGCTTGGTCGAGCGAGGGGTTCAAGAAGGCGTTCGGCGCCCAGGCCGCGGAAGCCGCGCTGACCAACTTGCAGAATGCCGATGTCGACCGCGCCAAGGCGATCCTGTTTCACCCGGTATCAAGGCCGATCCTTGACGCGTTCATGATCGGCGTGAATGAAGTGGTCACCGGCGCGAAACCGGCGAAGATTGCGATGACGAATGCCGCCGAGAAGGCCAACGCGGCGATCCGTGGATGAGATCGCTGGAACAACGGCGATCCGCGGGTGCTATTTCGACCTCTGCAAAAGCCCTGAGACGCCTGTCGATCTGCACGAGGCGCCCTTGTAAAGGGAGCATCGTCCTTTTTGCGGACATAGGGCCGACCGTACCAATTGCCCGGCCTTACACTCGATCACGCAGCCCCTTAACGCCTTCACCCTCGGCGCAATGATCGCAACAGAAAAAAGTACCCGTCTTCTCCAATCCGTGCCCGACGATGCGGATACCGCAATGAGCGCAGGTCGGCGCGAGCGCATGAATGGCGCACTCGAAACTATCGAAGGTGTGCGCCCTGCCGTTCATTGTGACCTGGAAGGTCTTGTCATAGTCATTGCCGCAGGTTTCACAGGTAGCCATGATATCCACCCTCACTTGGCGCGTTTGCAATCGTAGTACCTTCGCATTGAGTGAATTCAACAACGGTGCCCCTATGGGTTGGTTCCTCATCCTTCCGCGCAACATCGGGGCGCCCAGATCGACGCGCGCGGTAGGCCGTCGCGGCAGCCTACCGGCTTTCCAAGCCTTTGATCGCCAGAGCCGAAAATCTGGCGAGGTTTCGGACGCAATGGCAAACCCGGCGTCTGGACGCGGATTAATCGAGGAACTTATCCTCCGGAATTCGACAGCATTTTCTGAAGTATGGCCTCGACCGAGTGTGGCGAAATCGCAAGTTCGACAAATCCAGGCATATCAGGCGATGGCAAGGTGTCGATTTGCATCAGCTCCACTTGATTGCGCGTGAGGAAGGGACTCCCGAGCATTTCTGATGCCCATGCCAAGGCATGCCAAGCGGCAAACGGGATTGGAATCAGCCGAGGCGCAAGTCCGGCTTGACGCGCCACGACTCTAAGAAGCTCCTCGTAAGAGTAGACGCGGGGGCCGCCGAACTCGAAGACTCTCGGCGTCTCGGCGCGCTGCATGATCCGACCAATCGCATCCGCAACGTCACCCACATAGGCCGGCTGCAATCTTGTCTCGCCGCGGCCGAACATCGGATAGACAGGAAGCTGGCGGAGGAGCTTGAGGATGACGACGAGAAACGCGTCGTCTGGTCCGAACATCACCGCCGGACGGATGAAAGTTGCCTCGGCGAACGCAGCCCGGACCGCCAGTTCGCCCTCGCCGCGGCTTCGGATGTAGCGGGATTGGGAGGCGGAATCAGCGCCGATTCCTGACATGTGGACGAGTCTTTTGACTCCAGCCCTGTGCGATTGAACCGCTACTCGCCGGGCGGCCTCGACGTGGACCGAATGAAACGTCTCCGGTCCCCGCTCGACGTAAAGACTGACCGCATTTATAACGCCGTAAGCGCCGGCAAGCGCATCCGCGACGGACCGCTCGTCGTGAATGTTGGCTTCTACGAACTGAAGTTGCGGATCATCAGCACCAGGCAGGGTATACCCCTGATCCGGATGCCTTGACGCGATCCGAACGGGAAATCCGCGTGAGCGCAGATGTTGAACGATGCGGCGGCCCAGAAAGCCGGTTCCGCCGAACACCGTGATGGTTTGACTGTTGGTTGCCACCATGGCCCATTCGCCAGTTCATGTCGCAACCGTCCCATTATGGCTCGCTCGAACCCTGCTGCGGGAAATAACTGCAAGTCTGCGAAACGACGAGGCCAAATGGGGGTGCTGGCCGGCTTTTTTGCCAAAGGGAGCGATGGAGATGCGGCCTCCGCAGTGCGCATCAGCTCTTCGAGCGCTCCAGCTCTTGCACTGAATAATGGAAGCACGACATCGATGGTCGCGTCCATTTGCGGTCTTTGGACGAGTCGCTCCGGCCGACCTCACGTTCTCTCGGCGCTATTTCCTTTGCCACTGCATGAATTTTTCAAGCAAGGGTTTTTCGGGCGCGGCGTTGGCCGTTCCGGCGGGCTCGGAAACAGCCGGGTCTTCGCTTCCTTGTATTCCTTGAAACTGCTTGAATCCCTGGAGCAGTGCCTGGGAGTCTTCTTTGGATGTCGCTTGAGCCGGCGTAGCCAATGCAGGGGTAGAAATTGATACGGCAAGTTCCGAGGGTTCACTTTTTGACCTCGGAGGCATATTAAGCAACACGAGCGCCACGATCACAGTGGCACCGATCGCTACGGCAATTGCGCCGGCAGTGGCGAGCAGCCCACGTGACGGACGGCGTTCGTAAATGAATTGGGATTCCAACGGACGGGTGGATTTGGCGAAGGCCTTTTCGCGCATCTCATCAAAACGCGACAAAGGGGCAGCGGGAGGAAATTGATGCGATCCCGTCTGCGGCGTCTCGTCAGATCGCGGGTTCGCCATGCTGCGCGCCGAGCGCGGTGCGTAGTACAGCGGATCATTCGGATCATCGGGGTTGGGATGGTCGTTCGCGCGGATGAAACTCATTTGCGCTACTCCTCACAATACCACATCATCGCATCGGAATATTTGCCACTCAAGGCTTCAGCCTAGGCTTCCGGGTACTGTCCCACAGTACCGCACCAACTGCCGCACGCATTCGCGCCCGCGGCCAGCGGGGTGCAACTTCGATCCGCCGACCCCCGGTGTCAAGAGCCTGATCCAAATCGGGATGCGTGTGGAGTCAGATGTACTGCTCCGCCTCAGAAATAGCAAAGCTGTTGCCGTCCTGCGACAACATAAGCGGGAACTTGTGGAATTCGCGCCCCTAGATCGTGACCTGCGTTCCCACTTCGACCACGCGCCCGGTCGGGATCTGGAAATAATCGGTGGCGTCGTTGGCGGAGCGGCTGAGGCGGATGAACAGCAGGTCCTGCCAGCGCGGCATGCCGGAATGGGCAGCCGGCTTCAACGCGCGGCGGGACAGGAAGAACGAGGTCGACATGATGTCAAACTGCCAGCCGAGCTTGCGGGCGATCGCCAGCGTCTTCGGCACGTTTGGCGATTCCATGAAGCCAAATTTGAGCGTGACCCGCGAGAAGGTCTCGCTGAGCTGCTCCATCCGCACCCGCTCGGCATCGTCGATTCGCGGCGTCGGCGCGGTCTCGATGGTGAGAATGACGTTTTTCTCATGCAGCACCTTGTAATGCTTGAGGCTGTGCATCAGCGCCGTCGGCGCGCAATCGGGATCGGAGGTGAGGAACACCGCGGTGCCCGGCACCCGCTGCGGCGGACGCTTCTCCAGCATCGCCACCAGATCGGCGAGCGGGAATTCCAGCTTGCGCGATTTCTCGAACAGCAGCCGGCTACCGCGCCGCCACGTGTACATCAACAGCATCACGACGCCGCCGAGCGCCAGCGGCACCCAGCCGCCTTCGAATACCTTCAAGAGGTTGGCCGCAAGGAAGGTGACGTCCAGGAACAGGAAAGGCGCGATCAGCGCGGCGGCCGCGATCGGCGACCATTTCCAGACCCGCCAGATCACGACGAAGCCCATCATGGCCGTGACCACCATGGTGCCGGTCACGGAGATCCCGTAGGCCGAGGCCAGCGCGCTCGACGAGCGGAACAGGACCACCAGCAGGATCACCGCCAGAAACAGCAGCAGGTTGATGCGGGGAATGTAGATCTGGCCGGAATGCGCTTCCGAGGTGTGGCGGATTTCGAACCGCGGCATCAGGCCGAGCTGGATCGCCTGCCGCGTCAGCGAATAGGCACCGGTGATGACGGCCTGGCTCGCGATTACGGTTGCCACTGTCGCCAGCGCCACCATCGGGATCAGCGCCCAGTCCGGGAACATCAGGAAGAACGGATTCTCGATCGCCTTGGGATTGGCGATCAAGAGCGCGCCCTGCCCCAGATAATTCACCGCCAGCGACGGCAGCACGATGAAGAGCCAGGCGGTCTGGATCGGCCGCTTGCCGAAATGGCCGAGGTCGGCATAGAGCGCTTCCGCGCCGGTGACGGCGAGAAACACCGCGCCGAGCGTCACGAAACCGATCATGCCGTGATGAAGCATGAAGGAAACCGCGTAGAGCGGATTGAACGCCTGAAGCACTTCGGGATGCAGGACGATCTGCGGCACGGCCGCGATCGCGATCACGGCGAACCAGACGCACATGATCGGCCCGAAGAACGCGGCGACGCGGGCGGTGCCGTGGGACTGCACGGCAAACAGCGCTATCAGGATAATCAGCGTGAGCGGCACGACATAGTGTTCGAAGGTCGCGGTGATCAGCTTCATGCCTTCGATCGCCGACAACACCGAAAGCGCCGGCGTCAGGACCGCGTCGCCATAGAACAGCGCGCCGGAGATGATGCCGAGCAGCACGATCGTGGCGCCGCCCTTCCCCACCGCGCGTTGCGCCAGCGCCATCAGTGCCAGCGTTCCGCCCTCGCCGTTGTTGTCGGCGCGCAGCAGGATAACGACGTATTTCAGCGTCACCACCACGATCAGCGCCCACAGGATCAGCGAGAGCACGCCAAGCACCGCCTGCGGGCTGGCGGTACCCGCGTGTTCGCTGGCCGCGACGATCGCTTCGCGCAATGCATAGAGCGGGCTGGTGCCGATGTCGCCGTAGACGACACCGATGCTGCCGAGCATCAGGGCCTTGAAGCCGGCGGTGGAATGAGTTTCCCCATGACCGTTGGCCGCGGGCGTTTCCGCCGCGGTGACCGCAAACTGGACTGACATGAGATGGGGCCTCGGCTGTTACCGCACTGCACAAATGCAGAAGCGCAGCCCTATACTCCCGGGACCGGCTGGAAGGTTAGCCGGAATTCAGGCCTCCGGTATGCGCCGTCCGCATGGATTACAGCCGGCTCCGTTAGATATTTTAGACGTAAAATCAAATGGTTACTTGAGTTCCGACCTCGACGACGCGTCCGGTCGGGATCTGGAAATAGTCGGTGGCGTCGTTAGCCGACCGGCTCATCGCGATGAACAGATGATCCTGCCAGAGCGGCATGCCCGATTGCGCCGAGGGCTTGAGCGAGCGCCGCGACACGAAGAACGATGTCGCCATGATGTCGAACTGCCAGCCGAGCTTGCGCGCGATCACCAGCGCCTTCGGCACGTTCGGCGATTCCATGAAGCCGAACCGCAGCCTGACGGTGGAGAACTTTTCGCTGATCTTTTCCATCTTGACGCGCTCGGACGGATCGACGCGCGGCGTCTGCGCGGTCTCGATGGTCAGGATCACATTGTGTTCGTGCAGTACCTTGTTGTGCTTGAGATTGTGCATCATTGCGGTCGGCACGAAGCTCGGATCGGAGGTCAGAAATACTGCCGTGCCCTTGACGATGTGAGGCGGACGCTTTTCCAGGCTCTTGATCAGGTCCGCCAGCGGCACCTCGATGCGGCGCGTCTTGGCGGTCAGGATCGCGGCGCCACGGCGCCAGGTCCAGATCATCACCGCCACGGCAACGCCGAACAGCAGCGGGACCCAGGCGCCCTCGAGCAGCTTCAGAAGATTTGCGGCAAAGAAGCTCATGTCGACGACGACGAGGGGGAGGATCACGGCCGCTGCCGTCGCCGCGCGCCAGTTCCACAGTTTCCAGATCACGACAAAGCCCATGATGCCGTCGACCACCATGGTGGTGGAGACGGCGATGCCATAGGCCGACGCAAGACCGCTCGAGCTGCGGAACAACAGCACCAGCAGCACGACCCCGATCAACAACAGCCGGTTGACGCGCGGCAGGTAGATCTGACCGGCATGGCTCTCCGAGGTGTAGCGAACCTCGAAGCGCGGCAAGAGGCCGAGCTGTACCGCCTGACGGATCAGCGAAAACGCGCCTGTTATCACCGCCTGGCTGGCGATGACCGTCGCTGCGGTCGCCAGCACCACCATCGGCAACAGCAGCATGCCAGGGACCAGCCGGTAGAACGGATTTTGGATCGCCGCCGGGTCGGCCAATACCAGCGCGCCCTGCCCGAAATAATTGATCAGGAGCGCAGGCATCACGAAATAGAACCAGCCGGTCTGGATCGGCTTGCGCCCGAAATGGCCGAGGTCCGCATAAAGCGCCTCGCCGCCGGTCACGGCCAGAAACACCAGGCCCATCGTCACCAGTCCGATGGTGCCGTGCGAAAGCATGAACTGGATCGCGTACCAGGGATTGATCGCGTAGAGCACCGTGGGATCGTCGCTGATGTGGATCAGGCCCAAAATCGTGAGCGTCGCGAACCAGACCACCATAACCGGCCCGAAAAGCGAGGCGACACGCGCGGTGCCGCTGCTCTGCACCGAGAACAGCACCACGAGAATGAAGATCGTAAGCGGCACCACGTAATGTTCGAACGCGGGCGTGACCAGCTTGAGGCCCTCGACCGCCGACAACACCGAAATCGCGGGCGTGATCATGGAGTCGCCGATAAACATCGAGGCGCCGACGACACCGAGCGCCAGCAATACCCAGCTTCGGTGGCCCAACGCCCGCTGACCCAGCGCCATCAGGGATAGCGTGCCGCCCTCGCCGTTGTTGTCGGCGCGCAACAGCAGCAGCACATATTTGGCTGTCACGACGATGAAAAGCGACCAAAGAATCAGCGAGAGCACGCCGAGCACGATAATGCGCGATACCGGCTGGCCTTCGGCCGCGTGCGTGACGGCCTCGCGAAATGCGTACAAAGGCGAAGTGCCGATGTCGCCGAACACCACGCCAATACTGCCCAGCGTCAGGGCCCAAAAACCTGAGGTCGCGTGCCCCTCATGGGCCTCGGTAGATGTGACGCTGACAGTCATGGTGGAAGAGAACGTTCTCGTCGTTGAATTGATCCGCGCGGCTATCGACGCTTCCGCGTTGCCTGTCAATCTCGGACGAGCATAACACCACCTCCGATGCGGAGCTTACGCAAAGCAGATTCCATCGAAATGGCAAGATGGTATTATGGTAGTTCCGACGTGCTACGGCTTCAGATTCGGCGGAAGCGGCGGATTCTCGCGCATCAATGTGATGGTGACGCGACGGTTTGCCGGCAATGTCGGATCGTCCGGAAATAGTGGCTGGCTGTCGGCGCGGCCGCCGACGGCGTAGATATGGGATGACGGCAGTCCCTCGCGCTCGAGGATCTGGCGCACCGCATTGGCGCGATCCGCCGACAGATCGAACGCGCCATATTCGCCCCGCGCCGGCACGAAGCCGGCAGAGGTGTGGCCGACAATGTTGACCCGCAGCGGCGTCGCCTTCAGCGGCACGGCCAGTTTCTGGATCAGCCGGCGGGTGCGGTCGTAGGGGACCTTGGAGCCGTCGGCGAACATCGAGCGGCCATCCTGGTCGACGATTTCGAGATTGAGGCCCTCTTTGGTCTCCTCGAACATGATGTGCTTGGACATTTCGGTCAGTTCCGGCATGTCCTGCAGCGCCTGGCGCAACGAGGCCGCGGCGAGCGCGAACTCGCGGTCGACCTTCAGGCGGGCGCCGACCTCGCGCTGACGGTCCTTCTCGTCGGGCGTCGGGGTATTGGAGGCTTCCTCGGGCGAAATATGCGCGACGTTCTTCAGCTTCGGCCGCGTCGGCAGGCCGTCGGATTCGACGATGCCCGAATGCCGGGATTCGGTCTGCACGCCGAACGCCTCGCGCATCGAGCCGGCGACGATCTTGAGCTTCTGCTGGTCCTGGCTGGAGAACGCCACCAGCATCACGAAGAACGACAGCAATAGCGCCATCAGGTCAGCGAAGGTCACGAACCAGCCGTGACCGCCATGCGCCTCTTCGCGTTTTTTCTTGGCCATGCTTTACGTCCGCGCCTTTATTGCTATCAGCCGATCAGGCCGGAACCAGCTCGCCTTCCTCGTGGCGGTGCTTTTCGGGCAGATAGGCCAGCAGCATTTCACGCACCAAGGCCGGGCTCTTGGAATCGCGGATCATCAGGATGCCGTCGATGATCAGCGTGCGATTGGTTTCCTCGTCGATCAGCTTGCCATGCAGCTTGTCGGCGATCGGCAGGCAAATCAGGTTCGCAACCACCGCGCCGTAAAGCGTCGCCAGCAGGGCGACCGCCATGAACGGACCGAGCTTTGAGGGATCCGACATGTTCGAGAACATCTGCACCATGCCGAGCAGCGTACCGATCATGCCGAACGCCGGCGCGCAGTCGCCGATCGCGCGATAGATTTTCGAGCCCTCGTTGAGGTGCATCAGGAAATTGTCGCGGTCGCGCTCCATGTTGTCTCTGATAAATTCGAGGTCGTAGCCGTCGGCGACGTAGCGGATGCCCTTGGCGAGGAACGGCTCGTCGGTCTCGACCTTTTCCAGCCCGACCGGGCCCTGCTTGCGGGCGATTTCGGCGATGCGCGCCAGTTCGTCGACCAGGTCGCGCGCCGAGAGCCGGCTCATGGTGAAAGCGAATTTTGCGCCGAGCGGCATGCCATGCAGGATCGCGCTGAGCGGAAAGCGGATCATCGTCGCCGCAAACGAGCCGCCGAAGATGATGATGACGGCGTGGATGTCGTAGAACATCCGGAAATCACCGCCCATCAGGATCAACGTCGACAATACGATGACGCCGGCGATCAGGCCAACGAGCGTGGTGATATCCATTCTGAACTCCAACGCCTACGCCAAGTACCGGCCATCCTGACCGGTCGCGCGCTCCATCCGGAGCAGCGCAAGAGGAACCCTACGTCGGCGCAATTAAAGAGCCGTAAAGGTTAAACTCGAACAGGGACGTAAAATTGCGGGGCCTGCGACCGGCGGTGGCAAGGATTCGCTAACCATCTTGCGCCGGCCAGTCTCTCTCCGCGCCGTCATTGCGAGGAGCTCGCGACAAAATTGCAGAGCAATTTTGCGCTGAAGCGACGAAGCAATCCATCTATCCGTTATGCCGCGCTATGGATTGCTTCCGCCTTGGCTCTTCGAGCTACGGCGGACAAGTCGCTTCGCTCGCAATGACGCGGTTGGGCCCTCGCCCTGGCGGCAAGCGCCTACTGCGCCTGCGTGCCGATGCCGGCGGCCTTGATGATCGGCCACCATTTTTCGATCTCGACCTTCTGGAAGGCGGCCAAGCCTTCCGGGGTCTGCTGGGCGCGCGGCGCGACGTCGAGGCCCAATTCCGAAAAACGCTTCTGGATCGCAGGGTCGGCCAGCGCCTCCACCGTCGCCGCGTTGAGTTTTGCGATGATCTCCTTCGGCGTGCCCTTCGGCGCCCAGAAGCCGAACCAGCCGGACATATAGAGGCCGGGCACGCCACTCTCGTCCGCGGTCGGAATATCCGGCATCGAGGCCGAGCGGGTGGCTGAGAGATTGGCGAGCGCCTTGATCTTGCCGGCGCGGATTTGCGGCAGCGCCACCGCGCCCTGCACCACCAAAAGATCGACCGTGCCCGAGACCAGATCGGTCATCGCAGGCCCCGCCCCGCGATAGGGAATGAACTGCACCTTCTGCTTGGTGAGATTCTCGAACAGCACGCCGGTGACGTTCGCCGCCGCATTCTGGTTGACGAAATTGATCTTGCCGGGATTTTCCTTCATCCACGCCACGAGTTCGCCGAGCGTGTTGGCCGGCAGGTCCTTCTTGGCGACCATGAGCTGCGGATTGTTCGAGACCAGCGCGATCGGCTCAAAGTCCTTTTCGAGGTCGTAGTCCAACTTGTAGATGATGCTGCCGACATGGGTATCCCACTGACCGATGTCGAAGGTATAGCCGTCAGGCGCCGCACGCGCGACGCGGCCGACGCCGATACTGCCGCCGGCGCCGCCGACATTTTCGATCACGACGGATTGCCCGAGCGTTGCGCGCATCCGCTCGGCCATGATGCGCGCGGCGGTATCGGTCGAACCGCCCGGCGGGAACGGCACGATCAGGGTGATGGGGCGGGAGGGATAGGTCTGTGCGTGCGCGGCTGCGACGCCTGAGAGGATCAACAACGACAGCGCCGCCCAGAACCCTCTCATGACAATTTCCCTCGACTGTTTGTTAGATCGTCAGTGGATCTCCGCCGAGCGCTTCAGCGCCTCTTTCAGCTTTTCCAGCGTGAAGTCCGGGCTGCGCGCGATATCCAGGATCGGTGTTTCGCGCCGGCCGCAAAGTTCGGCGGCTTCCGGAATCTTCGCCGCGATGTCGACAGGGATCACGATGGCGCCGTGCTGGTCGGCGTGGATGAGGTCATCGGAATGCACCGTCATGCCGGCGACGCGCACTTCGCCGCCCCAGTGTTCGGCATGGACCCAGGCATGCGACGGTCCGACCGAGCCGGCCAGCGCCTGGAAGCCCGGCGCCCACTGCGGGATGTCGCGGATCGAACCGTCGGTGATGACACCGAGGCAGCCGAGCGCCTTGTGCACATTGCTCTGCACCTCGCCCCAGAACGCGCCATAGCCGACATCGGCGCCGTCGATATCCTGGATCACGGTGATGCGCGGACCGAAGCCGGTGCCGACATATTCGTAATAGGCGATGCGGCGGCGGGCCTGCTCGTCGGCGGGAAGCGTGGATTTGAGCACCGAGCGGATCGTCACCGTGCGGGCATAGCCGACCATCGGCGGCAGATCGGGAAACGGGCAGACCAGCGGCTTGGTGGTGTAGCCGATCAGGCGGCGTTCCGGCGCCACGATCTCCATCGCATTGCAGATCGTCGGCGTGTCATAGCGCGCCAACGCCTCGAGGACGGAAGCAGGCAGCGGGGCGGTAACGGCTTTGTTCACGGCGTCTCTCCTGATTATTCGGCCCGGCTCTTTCAGGCCGTATGCCATCAAGCCCTATAGCCGAGATTGGGCGTGAACCCAACTCGGCTTTGGCTCATGGCAGATAATCAGGTTGCGGGCGCGCTCAGTTCAACCGCGCCGGCCGTTCTTCCTCGCTATCGCCAGGGGCCGGCGAAAACGGCGCTGCGGAAGATGACGGCGCGGCGGCTTCTGCCGTCGCAGCCGGCTGCAGCGCCGCGGCGGCGTTACGCTCATGGTCGCGATAGGACTTCCAGCCCCAGGGCAGGCTCAGCAGGTAGAGCACCGAGCCGATCGACAGGATGTGCCAGGGATAGCCGATCAGCAGTGCGACGAAGAACACGACGGAGACGAAGACCGGCAGCACCATTTCCGGCGGCACCCGCATTTTCACCGTCTTGCCGGAAAAGACCGGCAGCCGCGACACCATCAGGAATCCGATGAGGAGCGTATAGGCCGCGGTCAGCGTGGCCGGCGGTTTCGAGACGCCGAGAAACGCCAGATAGAACGGCAGCATCGCCAGGATCGCACCGGCCGGCGCCGGCACGCCAGTGAAATAGTTCGCCGCAAAGGCAGGCTTGTTCGGATCGTCGATACTGGCGTTGAAGCGCGCCAGGCGCAGGCCGCCCGCGATCGCAAACACCATCGCCGCGATCCAGCCGCCATTGTTCAATTCCTGGAGCTGCCAGAAATACAGCATCAGGCCGGGCGCGACGCCGAAATTGACGAAATCGGCGAGGCTGTCGAGTTCGGCGCCGAATTTCGACTGGCCCTTGATCATGCGGGCGATGCGCCCGTCGACGCCGTCGAGCACGGCCGCGAACACGATCGCGGCAACCGCAAGCTCCATCCGCCCCTCGATCGACAGACGGATCGCCGTCAGGCCGGCGCAGATCGCCAGCAGGGTGATGACATTGGGCACCAGCATTCGCACCGGGATCGGGCGAAACCGGCGGCGGCGCAGTTCAGGGTCTTTGGGGTCCGGGATCAGCATGCCAGCTATTATATAGCAAGCGCCCGCTCGGTTCGCCATTGGGGGGCCGACCGGCAAAATCACCCGTTCAGAGGGTTAATCGGCGCGAAACGTCCGGCCCTGCTCGCTGGAGCCGAAATCGGCCAGAATCGTCTCGCCGGCAATTGCGGTCTGGCCCTCGGAAACCAGCGACCGCGTGCCTTCCGGCAGATAGACGTCCAGGCGCGAACCGAAGCGGATCAGGCCGAATCGCTCGCCGGCGCCGATCGCCTGGCCTTCCCGCACGAATGAGACAATCCGTCGCGCCACCAGGCCGGCGATCTGGACCACGCCGATCCGGCCGTTGGTGGTCGAGATCACCAGCGAGTTGCGCTCATTGTCTTCGCTGGCCTTGTCGAGTTCGGCGTTGATGAAGGTGCCGGGCCGGTAGGCGATGCGATCGATGCGGCCCGCCACCGGGCTGCGATTCACGTGGCAGTTGAACACGCTCATGAAGATCGAGATGCGCGGCAGCGGCCGGTCGCCGAGCCCGAGTTCGGCGGGCGGCAGCACTTGCGCCACCATCGAGACGCGGCCGTCGGCCGGCGACACCACGATGCCGTCGCGCACCGGCGTGACGCGGACGGGGTCGCGGAAGAACAGCGCGCACCAGACGGTCAGGCCCGTGCCGATCCAGCCGAGCGGCGTCCAGATCCAGAACAGGATCAGGCTGGCCAGCGCAAAGGCGCCGATGAAGGGATAGCCCTCGGAATGGATTGGCGGGATCTGCGCGCGGATGGAATTCGCAATCGACATTAGGGCTCGCTGTTATGTGGCCGACTTCCCTTGGGAACTAGCGCCGTATTTGGATTATTCCGCGGCGGTTGCCAAGGGATCTTTGGATTTGGGTGGGTCCTTGGACGGATCGCTGAGGGGATCATCGACCGGCGGCGGCGCGCGGTTCGGCGCTTCGTTGCCCTCGTCCATCTGCGCGAGCTTCTCCCGCGCCTCCTCGGCTTCGCGCTGCCTGTTCCACATGCTGGCATAAAGCCCGCCTGCGGCCAGAAGCCTGACATGGGTGCCGCGCTCGGCAATCCGGCCTTGATCGAGCACGATAATCTCGTCGGCGCCGACAATGGTCGAAAGCCGGTGCGCGATCACCAGCGAGGTGCGGCCACGCGAGACGCGCTCCAGCGCTTCCTGGATTTCGTGCTCGGTGTGGCTGTCGAGCGCCGACGTCGCCTCATCCAGCACCAGGATCGGCGGCGCCTTCAGCACCGTGCGGGCGATCGCGACGCGCTGCTTCTCGCCGCCCGACAGTTTCAGCCCGCGCTCGCCGACCTGGGTCTCGTAGCCCTTCGGCGAGTTGCGGATGAAGCTGTCGATCTGCGCCAATTGCGCCGCCTGCTCGACCTCGGCATCGCTGGCGTCCCAGCGACCGTAGCGGATGTTGTAGCGGATGGTGTCGTTGAACAGCACGGTATCCTGCGGCACCATGCCGATCGAGGCGCGGAGCGACGCCTGCGTGACGTTGCGGATGTCCTGGCCGTCGATCTGGATCTTGCCGCTGGAGACGTCGTAGAGGCGGAACAGCAACCGCGAAATCGTCGACTTGCCCGCACCGGAGGGACCGACGATCGCCACCGTCTTGCCGGCGGGCACCTCGAAGCTCAGACCTTTCAGGATCGGCCGCTCCGGATCGTAGGCAAAGCGCACATCGTCGAAGCGCACGCTGCCTGCGCTGACCGCGAGTGGCGCCGCGCCCGGGATGTCCTTGATCTCGGGATTGCGCGACAGCACGTTGAACATCTTCTCGATGTCGATGATCGCCTGCTTGATCTCGCGATAGACCATGCCCATGAAGTTCAGCGGCTGGTAGAGCTGGATCATCATGGCGTTGATCATAACGAAATCACCGACCGTGTTGGTGCCGTTGCGGACGCCGAGCGCGCACATCAGCATGGTCGCGGTGAGGCCGATGGTGAAGATGACCGCCTGCCCGGTGTTGAGCACTGCCAGCGAGGTATAGGTCTTCACGCTGTTGTGCTCGTAGCGCTCCATCGAGCGGTCGTAGCGTTCGGCCTCACGCGTCTCGGCGCTGAAATATTTCACCGTCTCGTAATTGAGCAGCGAGTCGATCGCCTTGGTGTTCGCCTCGGTGTCGGAATCGTTCATCTTGCGGCGGATCTCGATCCGCCATTCGGTCGCGATATAGGTGTAGTACATGTAGATCACGACGGTAATCGCGGTGACCAGCACGTAGCGCCAATCGAACTGCCACAGCAGGACCGCCATCAACAGCGAGACCTCGACGATGGTCGGGATCAGTTGCAGGATCACCATCCGCACGATCACTTCGATGCCGGTGCGGCCGCGCTCCAGCACCCGCGTCAGGCCGCCGGTCTTGCGCTCCAGATGAAAGCGCAGCGACAATTCGTGCATGTGAACGAAGGTGATGTAGGCGAGCTTGCGCACCGCATGCATGGCGACGCGGGCGAAAATGCCGTCGCGAAACTGCGTCAGCACCGCCATCAGGACGCGCACCGCGCCGTAGCTTGCGGTCATCAGCAAGGGCGAGGCGATCAGCCACAGCATCCAGTTCGACGGTTCGACCGGCGCGGTGCCCATGCCGTTGAGCGCATCGATCGCCCATTTGAAGGTGAACGGAACAATCAGCGTCGCGAGCTTGGCGGCCAGCAGCAGCACCATCGACCAGACCACGCGCATCTTCAGGTCGGCGCGGTCGCCGGGCCAGATATAGGGCCACAGATGCACCAGCGTCCCGATCAGGGTCGCCTTGTCAGGGGAAGCGCCGGCCGGCTCGGCAGCAACGGCATCGGAGCGCGAATCAGGATCAGCCATTGGCGTCGCGCCCAACGCAAGGTGGCGCTCCGGTCGCCTTCAGGGAATTTTCGGTAGTCTGCATATGGTCGTCATATAGAGCGTTTACCTCTCCCGTACAGCCTTGAAAGATAAATCTTTCCCCCGTTTGGTTGGATTTCGGGCCTATTTCTGCTGCATCAGCGAAATCAACCAGACTTGAGCTTTCCAGGGTGCGGTGCCACATGATCTCCATGGATCAAATCAAGACCGAACTAATCAAAACCGTCTGTGTCTATTGCGGCTCCGGCCCCGGCTCCAACCACCGCTTCGTCGAAGCGGCCCAAGCCTTGGGAAAAGCGTTCGCCGAGAACAATATCCGCCTCGTCTATGGCGGTGGATCAGTCGGGCTGATGGGCGCGATCGCCAAGTCCACGCTGGATCACGGTGGACTGGTCACCGGCATCATTCCGGAATTTCTAAAGTCGCGCGAACATATGATGGGGCGCGTGCAGGAGATGATCGTTACACCCGACATGCACGAACGCAAACGACTGATGTTCGAACACTCCGACGCCTTCGTGGCACTGCCCGGCGGCATCGGTACGCTGGAAGAACTGGTCGAGCAGATGACTTGGCAGCAGCTCGGCCGTCACTCCAAGCCGGTTCTGCTCGCCAACATCGACGGCTTCTGGGAGCCGCTGATCGCGCTGCTGGCGCATATGCGCGAAACCGAATTCATCCGTCCGTCGCTGGATATCGATTTCCTCAAGGCTGAACGGGTCGAGGACATCGTGCCGCGCCTGCGTGCCGCCGCCGCCCGTACTCCGGCAGGCGCCAAGGAGATGGCGCCGGAACTGGCGCGGAAGTTGTAGTCGTTACACTTTCACTCGGCCGGAAACGTCACCGCTTCGATGCGGTTGCCGTCGGGATCGATGACGAAGGCCGCGTAATACCTCACGCGATCATGCGGGCGCAGGCCCGGCGCGCCGTCGGAGCGGCCGCCGGATTTCAGCGCGGCCGCATGAAACGCATCGACATCATCAGTGGTTTTGGCGCGAAGGCAGATGTGCGTGCCGCTCTCAGGCGCTACCTTTGCCATGCCGGCGCGCAGGTTGATCCAGAATTCGGGATAGGTCTTGCCGAAGCCGATGGTGGCGGGACGGGTGACGAGGCGTGTGAGGCCGAGGGCTGCGAGCGTTGCTTCGTAGAAACGCGCGGCGCGTTCGAGATCGGCTACGCCGACGGAGATGTGATCGATCATTTGCGCGTACCCCTGCAGTCATTCCGGGGCGATGCGAAGCATCGAACCGGGAATCTCGAGATTCCCCGGTGCGCAATTGCGCACCTGAGGTCTGGTCCTTCGGACCATCCCGGAATGACGAACCCACCTCACACCGGTGCGCCTGATTTTACCAGCTTGTAGACCACCGAATCCATCAGCGCCTGGAACGAAGCGTCGATGATATTGGGCGAGACGCCGACCGTGGTCCAGCTCTCGCCGTTCTCGTCTTCGCTCTCGATCAAGACGCGCGTCACCGCTTCAGTGCCGCCATTGAGGATACGCACGCGGTAGTCGATCAGCTTCAGGCCCTCGATGTACTTCTGGTACTTGCCGAGGTCCTTGCGCAGCGCGACGTCGAGCGCGTTGACGGGGCCGTTGCCTTCCGCCGCCGAGATCAGCCGTTCGCCGGCGACGTCGACCTTGACCACGGCGAGCGCCACCGTGACGCGCTGGCCGTTGGCGTTGTAGCGCTGCTCGACATTGACGTCGAACTGCTCGACCTTGAAATATTCCGGTACCCGGCCGAGCGTGCGCCGCGCCAGCAGGTCGAACGAAGCGTCGGCGGATTCATAGGCAAAGCCCGCTGCTTCCCGCTCCTTCAGCTCCTCGACCAGCCGCGCCAGTTTCGGATCGGTCTTCTCGTAGGGAATGCCGGCGCGGTCGAGTTCGGCCATCACGTTGGAACGGCCGGCCTGATCCGACACCAGCACCTTGCGGTGATTGCCGACGGATTCGGGCGATACGTGCTCGTAGGTCTGCGGGTCCTTCAGGACCGCCGAGGCATGAATGCCGGTCTTGGTCACGAAAGCGCTCTCGCCGACGTAAGGCGCATGGCGGTTCGGCGCGCGGTTGAGCATGTCATCGAGCGTCCGCGACACCTTCATCAGCGTCGCCATCTTCTCGCCCGTGACGCCAATCTCGAAGGCGTCGGAGAATTCGCTCTTCAGGCGCAGCGTCGGGATCAGCGAACAGAGATTGGCGTTGCCGCAGCGCTCGCCGAGCCCGTTCAGCGTGCCCTGGATCTGCCGCGCGCCGGCGCGCACCGCGGCCAGCGAGTTGGCCACCGCCTGCTCGGTGTCGTTATGGGCGTGGATGCCAACATGGCTGCCCGGGATGTGCTTTGTCACAGCGCCCACGATGGTCTCGACTTCATGCGGCATGGTGCCGCCGTTGGTGTCGCACAGCACCACCCAGCGCGCCCCGGAATCATAGGCGGCCTTGGCGCATGCGAGCGCGAAATCACTATTCTCCTTGTAGCCGTCGAAGAAGTGCTCGCAATCAACCATTACCTCGCGGCCCGCGGCCTTGGCCGCGCTGACGCTGTCGCGGATCGAGGCGAGGTTTTCCTCGTTGGTAGTTTCGAGTGCCACCCGCACCTGGTAGGCGGAGGATTTCGCGACGAAGCAGATCGCATCGGCCTTGGCTTCCAGCAGCCCCGCAAGACCCGGATCGTTCGAGGCCGAACGGCCCGGACGGCGCGTCATGCCGAAGGCGGTGAATTTGGCGTGTTCGAACTTCGGCTTCTCGGCAAAAAATTCGGTATCGGTCGGGTTGGCGCCGGGATAGCCGCCCTCGACATAGTCGATGCCGAGTTCATCGAGCATCTGCGCAATGATCTGCTTGTCATGCAGCGTGAAATCGACGCCGTTGGTCTGCGCGCCGTCGCGCAGCGTAGTGTCGAACAGATAAAGGCGTTCGCGACTCATGTCGGCGCTCCCGGCGCGGCGTCTGCCAGCGTCTTCTGCATCGTGGTGTTGGCGAGCCATTCGCCATTGAGCGAAACGGTATTGCGCTGCTTGGCGGTATAGCCGCGCTTCCGAAACAACGGCTCCGCGGTGTCGCTGGCGTCGACCGTCAGGATCTTCGCGCCGCGCGCGCCCGCCAGTATTTCCAGCGCATCGACCAGCATCGAGGCGATACCCTGCCCGGCCACGCTCGGATGCACGAACAGCATGTCGATATGGTCAGGCCCTTTCAGTGAGACGAAGCCGACCGGCGCGTTCTGGATGGTCGCGATCAGCGTCAACTGCCCGGCGAGTTTCTTGCCGAACTTTTCCTCGTCCTCGGCAACGGCAGCCCAGGCTTCCTGCTGCGCCTCGCTGTAGTCGTCGCCGGTCAGCCCCTCGATGGCGGCGACAAAGATCGCCGCCAGCATCGGCACATCCGCCGGCAGAAACGGCCGCAAGCCGGGTTTGGGCAAGGCCTGTCCCATCGCGTCAAATCACTCCGAACAATCGCAAGGCCAGTATGACCGCGGCAACGATTAGCGCCCATTTGATGAAGATGTAGTAACGCCAGTGTTTCGGGAACGGGGTATCGGGCTTGTCCATCACGCGACCTCCCATGTGGTAACCGGTCTTCCGTCCTTGTCCTTGCCGTCCTTGATGGCGACGCCCATCGCGGCGAGTTCGTCGCGGATGCGGTCGGATTCCTTGAAGTCCTTCCGCGCCCGCGCCGCCGCGCGGTCGGCAATCAGGCGATCGACCTCTGCTGCATCGATGCCGCTCGCCTGCTGCTTCCGTCCCTTCCACGCCGCAGCGCTCACCGAAAGGAAACCGAGCAGCCGGAGCGACGCCGCAAACTCGCCGCGTTCGCGCGCACCGCCCGACGCGGCGGCGTTCCGCAAGCCGTGCAGGACAGCCATCGCCTGCGCCGTGTTGAGATCGTCATAGAGCGCTTCGATCATCGCCGGCGACGGCTCGCCGCCCTCGACGTCGGCAGCGATCGCATACCAGTCGTCAAGCGTCTTCGCGCTCTCTTCCGTACCCTTCGAGGTCCAGTCGAGCGGCGAGCGGTAATGCGTCTTCAGCATGCTCAGGCGCAGCACCTCGCCCGGCCAATCGGCCAGCAGGTCACGGATCGTGAAGAAGTTGCCGAGCGACTTCGACATCTTCTCGCTCTCGATCTGCAGGAAGCCGTTGTGCATCCAGACGTTCGCCATGCGGTCGGAATGAAAGGCGCAGCAGGTCTGCGCGAGTTCGTTCTCATGGTGCGGAAACACCAGATCGATGCCGCCGCCATGAATGTCGAACTTCTCGCCGAGATGCTTCCAGGCCATCGCCGAGCATTCGATATGCCAGCCGGGGCGTCCCTCCACCTTGATGCCTGATGGCGAAGGCCACGACGGCTCGCCCGGCTTCGACGGCTTCCACAGCACGAAGTCGGTGTTATCGCGCTTGTACGGGGCGACATCGACGCGGGCGCCCGCGATCATCTCGTCGAGCGACCGCTTCGACAGCGCGCCGTAGCGCGGCATCACCGAATTGGCATCGTTCATCGCCTGCGGCGAGAACAGCACGTGGTCCTCGGCGACATAGGCAAAGCCGCCGGCCACCAGCTTCTCGATGATCGCGCGCATCTCCGGGATATGCTCGGTCGCGCGCGGCTGCACCGTCGGGGCCAAGCAGCCGAGCGCGGAGACGTCGTCCTGATACTGCTGATAGGTCTCTTCGGTGA
The DNA here is from genome assembly GCF_056174665.1 of Bradyrhizobium sp. WYCCWR15520. Classification (NCBI taxonomy): domain Bacteria; kingdom Pseudomonadati; phylum Pseudomonadota; class Alphaproteobacteria; order Hyphomicrobiales; family Nitrobacteraceae; genus Bradyrhizobium; species Bradyrhizobium sp. WYCCWR15520. Next base: position 134,381 of record NZ_JBWBWM010000009.1, on the reverse strand, counting down.
CCTTGCGGATCGCCTCGTTCAGCGGCACGCCGGGATAGTCGCGCGCGGCGCGGACGTTGATCTTGTCGTCGACGTCGGTGATGTTGCGGACATACGTCACGTGCCCGGGGCCATAGCGGTGACGCAGCACGCGAAACAGCACGTCGAACACGATCGCCGCGCGACCATTGCCGATATGGGCGAAGTCATAGACCGTCGGTCCGCAGGCATACATGCCGACGTTCTTCGGATCGAGCGGCACGAACGGCCGCTTTTCCTTCGTCAACGTATCGTAGAGACGCAATTCCATGACAAACCCATCCCTTGCGGCCGGGCGTCCAGTGATCTCATTTTTGAGAAAAGACGGCCTCAGCCAGCGAATCGCTAGCTAATAATCTCGCGGCAAATGCTGCAGATGGCGAGGAGACCGTTCATGGTTCCACCATTGCGGTATCGGAAGGATGCCGTCAAGGCCTTGCTCGTGCCCAATTTGAGGCCGATCAGGCTGCGGAACCTTCCTTTTCGCCGCCGCTCGGCCCTCATGGTTAATCATTGTTAACCCTTTGGGCCTATTCCTGAGCGCGGTCGCCTTCGCCCCTGCCGGTGTTCACCATGCGCTCCTCCGCACTCATTGCCTGTGCTCTCCTGCTTGCCGCCGTCTCGGCCGCTTCCGCCGACAGTCGCGTTTTCATCGTTGCCAACCAGGCCGACGGTTACGGCGTGGACGAGTGCCTCGCCCGCGGCGACAAATGCGGCGCCCACGCCGCCCGCTCCTACTGCCAGTCACGGGAATTTGCGCAGGCCACCGCCTATCGCCGCGTCGAGCCCGACGAAGTTACCGGCGCGGTTCCAATTGATGGCGGCGACAAGTGCTCAGGCCCAGCCTGCGGCGACTATGTTGCTATTACCTGCCAGCGCTAAAGGCACTTCTTCAGTAATTTCAAGGGCCGGTTTGCCACATCCGCGCCCCGGAAACGACGTGACGCTGCCCTGAGAAGCAGGTATTGGATGCGGTCTTGGCCGCAGAATGCCGCCTTGGCCGCGCCACCAGGCTTTCAAGCCGCGCGGATCAGCCCTCAATGGCCGGATATGCTGGAAATTCGCATCATTCCCTTCTCTCTCCGGATTTTGACCTGCGCCGTCCTGCTCGGCGTCGCCGCGGCTGGCGCGCCCGCTTTGGCGCAGCCCAATGAGGACGCCATGGCGCAGATGCCCCCCGGCGCCGCGCCGCCTCCGCCGCCACAACAGGGCGCGCAAGCCAATCCGATCTGCATCCGGCTCGAGGGACAGCTGGCAACCATCGACCGCGGCGCCGGCACCGGCGATCCCGCCAAGGATGAACAGATCCGCCGCTATCAGGAGGCCCAGGCCAAGCAGCAGGCCGAACTCGATCGCGTCACGCTGCAGGCCAAGCGCATGGGCTGCGAAAGCTCGGGGTTCTTCTCGCTGTTCAACGGCCAGTCGGCGCAGTGCAGCCCGGTCAACAATCAGATCCAGCAGATGCGCGCCAATCTCGACCAGATCACCACCAGCCTGGAGCGCCTGCGCAGCGGCGGCATCGGCGGCGCCGACCGCGAAAACCAGCGTCGCTCGGTGATGATGGCGCTGGCGCAGAACAATTGCGGCCCGCAATATGCGGCAGCCGCCCGCGGCCCCGGCAATTTCATCGACAGCCTGTTCGGCAACAACAACAACAACACGATCCCGCCCCCCAGCGCCGAGCTCGGCCCGCCGTCCGGCACCTTCCGCACCGTCTGCGTCCGCAGCTGCGACGGTGCCTACTTCCCGGTGTCGTTCGCCACCTACCAGGCGCGCTTTCAGGACGACGAAAGGACCTGCAAGGCGCTTTGCCCGGCGGCAGAGGCGAATTTGTTCACCTATCGCAATCCCGGAGAGGACATCAATCAGGCGGTCTCGATCAACGGCCAGCCCTATTCCTCGCTACCCAACGCGTTCAAGTTCCGCACCGAGTTCAACGCCTCCTGCTCCTGCAAGGCGGCGGGCCAGACCTGGTCGGAAGCGCTGAAATCCGTCGACGACAAGGCCTCCGTCGAACAGCAGGGCGACATCATCGTCACCGAGGAAAGCGCCAAGCGGATGCAGCAGCGCGGGCAGTCGAAGGGCGCGCCGCCACCCAAGAAGGGCACCGCGCCCGCGAGCACCGCCGCCGCGCCGGCGCCGGCTCCTGCCGATACGACCGCCGCGGCTAACGACAAGCAGGTCCGCACCGTCGGCCCGACCTTCATCCCGCCGAAGCAGTAGCTCCTCGACCAGCTACCGGTGGCGGACGCCGATCCGGACGGGCGAGCACCGCTTTCGGTGTTCGCCCGCTACGCACCGCGCGCTCGCGTTCCGTCGCTACGGCTCGCGCTCACGGCTCCACGGGAACAGAACGGCCGGAAAATCCGCCGCGTAGCGATGTCCCTTCCGCGGGTGGGGATGTTCCTCCGGAGGGTTGGGATTCGGCTCCACCACTTTCCGGTAAAGATGCCAGGTGGCATGACCGAGCACCGGCAGAACGACGGCGAGACCGACGAAGAGCGGTAGCGAACCGATCACCAGCAGCGCCGCGACGATCAGCCCCCACCCGGCCATGGGGATCGGATTCTTCATCACAGCCCACAGCGACGTCCGGATGGCGTCGATTGCAGTGGCATGCCGGTCAAGCATCAACGGGAACGACACGACACTGACGCAGAGCGCCACGACCGCAAACAGAAAGCCGACGCCGCAACCAATGACGATGAGCAACCATCCTTCCCGCGTCGTCAGCACACGCGTTACGAAGTCGGGAATGCTCGCGGCCGGGGCGTGGCCAAAGATTTCAACGTAGATAGCGTTCGCTGCGCCAATCCAGGCCCCGAACAGAACGAGCAGGAGGATGCCGAGCTCGACCATCGCGCCCAAAGACGGAGCGCGCAGCACGTGAAGCGCGTCCGATACGCTGACCTCCTCGCCGCGCTCGCGGCGGCGGCTGAGCTCGTAGAGACCGATCGCGGCAAAAGGTCCAAGCAAGGCAAACCCGGCTGCCAGCGGAAACAGCAGCGGCAGCACCGAATAGCCGAGGACCATCCTGAACAGGGCAATACCGAGAACAGGATAAATCACGCACACCACAACGGCGTGGCTCGGCATTGCCTTGAAGTCTTCCCACCCCAGGCGCAGCGCCTCGCCGAGGTCGGACAGTTCGATTTTGCGAATCGGATATGTGGCGGCCTCGCCGAATACGTGCCGTCCTACTCTTGCGATGCTGTCGGAATACAGAGTGGCCATGCGCACCCTCCCGTGCTCTCAAGTTGCGGCGGTCAAAACGACGCGCCGCAACCCGCGCGCCTCCGCCCTCATGTGCGAGAGTCGCGGTCGAGCCGGGTACGGCAAACCCAAGTTCAGCGAAAAGAGCTTAGCCGGACGAAACTTGTCGCGACCTGCCTTGTGACTTTAGCGCGATTGGAAGCAGAAAGCACGCACTGTTGGGTGAATTGTGAACGCACACGGTTTGGTGCGGCGCATCATCAGCCGTTGTGCCAGCTGACGCTCGCCGGCTTGTGCATCGTACAGCGCATATGCGTGAGCCGCAGGTTCCTTATTGCTCTATTGACGGCAGCCTCGACGCGTATCATCTTGATTTCCGGCGCCCCGATTTGATGACTAGCGGTCGTAACGTGTGCTCGGTGCCACGTTTTGATGTCGCGACCGGTCATAGTGGGCGAGGCAAGACGCACTGCGATGGCGCATGTGAAGTCGGCCATCGACAGTGCGAGCTCCGCCCTCGATTCGTCTCCGTTGCCTTTGATGGCAAGGAGGAATGAGGATGGCTGTTGCTATCATACTGCTCCTGGTTGCGGTCGGCTCGGTGCTGTTTCACATCTACAGCCCGTGGTGGTGGACGCCGATTGCCACCAACTGGAGCTACATCGACCACACCATCAGCATCACCTTCTGGATCACCGGCATTGTTTTCTTCGCCGTGATCGCATTCATGGCCTACTGCGTCTTCCGCTTTCACCACAAGGAGGGAAGACAGGCGCACTACAATCCCGAAAACAAAAAGCTCGAATGGTGGCTCAGCATCGGAACGGCGATCGGCGTCGCAGCCATGTTGGCACCAGGCTTATTCGTTTGGCACCAGTTCGTCACGGTTCCGGCTGACGCCACCGAGATCGAGGTGATGGGCCAGCAGTGGCAGTGGAGCTTCCGCCTGCCGGGCAAGGATGGCCGTATGGGCACAACCGATGTCCGCCACATCAGTCCCGAAAACCCCTTGGGCTTGAATCGCGACGACACGCACGGGCAAGACGACGTCGTGATCGAAAGTGGTGAGCTGCACCTGCCGGTCGGAAAGCCCGTCAAGGTCTTGCTCCGCTCCGTCGATGTCCTGCACGATTTCTATGTGCCCGAATTCCGCGCCAAGATGGATATGGTGCCCGGCATGGTCACCTATTTCTGGATGACTCCGATCCGCACGGGAACGTTCGATGTGCTGTGCGCCGAGCTGTGCGGCGCGGCGCACGCGCAGATGCGCACCAAAGTCATCGTCGAGGAAGAAAGCGAATATAGCGCCTGGCTGGCGCAACAGAAGACGTTCGCAGAATTGTCAGGCCGAAACGCCGTTACGAAGGCGACGTACAGATCCGGCGGCAAGTAAGTGCCGCAGCGAAGATAGATCGGGCGCGTGAGGCCAAATCTTCACTCCCGATGGAAGCGACCGAGGAGGAATTTCTATGGTCGATGTTCCGTATGATGCCGTCACAGATGTCCCGCCTGCCGAAGTGGCGGAGGTTGATCTCTATCACCCCAGGAGCTGGTGGACGCGGTACGTCTTTTCGCAGGACGCCAAAGTCATCGCCATCCAGTACTCGCTCACAGCGACGGCCATCGGGTTGGTAGCACTGGTGCTGTCGTGGCTGATGCGGCTGCAACTGGGATTTCCCGGCACATTCTCCTTTATCGATGCCAATCAATATCTCCAGTTCATCACCATGCACGGCATGATCATGGTGATCTACCTGCTCACGGCGCTGTTCCTGGGAGGCTTCGGCAATTACCTGATCCCGCTGATGGTCGGCGCGCGGGACATGGTCTTCCCCTATGTGAACATGCTGAGCTACTGGGTCTATCTGCTCGCCGTCCTGGTGCTGGCCTCGACGTTCTTCGTGCCCGGCGGGCCCACCGGCGCCGGCTGGACGCTGTACCCGCCGCAGGCAATTCTTGCCGGCACCCCCGGACAGGATTGGGGCATCGTTCTCATGCTGGCCTCCCTGATCCTGTTCATCATCGGCTTCACCATGGGGGGTCTGAATTATGTCGTGACCGTGCTGCAGGCGCGCACGCGCGGCATGACATTGATGCGTATGCCGCTGACGGTGTGGGGCATCTTCACGGCTACCATCATGGCGCTACTGGCCTTCCCGGCGCTGTTCGTCGCCTCCGTCATGATGCTGTTCGACCGCCTCCTCGGAACCAGCTTCTTCATGCCGGCCCTGGTCGAGATGGGGCAGCAGATGAAGTATGGCGGCGGCAGCCCGATCCTGTTCCAGCACCTGTTCTGGTTCTTCGGCCATCCGGAGGTCTACATCGTCGCCCTGCCCGCCTTCGGTATCGTTTCCGATCTGATCAGCGTCCATGCGCGGAAGAACATCTTCGGCTATCGCATGATGGTCTGGGCGATCGTTGCGATCGGCGCACTCAGCTTCGTCGTATGGGCGCACCACATGTATGTGAGCGGCATGCACCCGAAATTCGGGTTCTTCTTCGCCACCACGACGCTCATCATCGCCATCCCGACCGCCATCAAGGTCTACAACTGGGTATTGACCCTGTGGCGCGGCGACATCCATCTCACCGTCCCGATGCTGTTTGCGCTCGGCTTCATCATTACGTTCGTGAACGGCGGGCTCACCGGCCTCTTCCTCGGCAACGTGGTCGTGGATGTCCCGCTATCGGATACCATGTTCGTCGTCGCGCATTTCCACATGGTGATGGGCGTGGCGCCGATCATGGTCGTGCTGGGCGCGATCTATCATTGGTATCCCAAGATGACGGGACGGATGCTCAACGACGCGCTGGGCAAGTTTCATTTCTGGGTCACGTTCCTCGGCGCCTATCTGATCTTCTTCCCCATGCATTATATTGGACTGCTTGGCGTTCCGCGCCGGTATCACGACATCGGCGAAGCGGCGTTCATCCCCTCATCGACCCACACGCTCAATGCCTTCATCTCCATCATGGCTTTGATCGTGGGCTTCGCGCAGATGGTATTCCTGTTCAACCTTGCCTGGAGCTACTTCAAGGGCCGGCCTTCGGGTGGCAATCCGTGGCGAGCGACAACACTGGAGTGGCAGACGCCGGAGACACCGCCCGGGCACGGCAACTTTGGCAAGGAACTCCCGGTGGTCTATCGCTGGGCGTATGACTACAGCGTGCCGGGTGCTGCGCAGGACTTCATTCCGCAGAACCAGCCACGGGCGACGCCAGCCCTGCAGGGAGCTGCGCCGTGAGTGCCATTGTCCTGTTCATGGCGGTGATCGCGGTCATCGCCGGATGGTGGCTCTCACAGCAACGGCTGACGGCCAAACCCTGGCTGGAAGAAGGTGCGCTTGGGGATTTTCCCGGCACTGATACCATGACCTGGCCTGCCGCGAAGATCGGACTGGGCGTGTTTCTTGCCGTCGTGGGATCGCTGTTCGCACTCTTCATCAGCGCCTACTCCATGCGCATGAACATGACGGACTGGCGGACACTGCCGGTGCCTGGACTGCTGTGGTTCAACACCAGCGTCCTGGTCCTGAGCAGCGTCGCGCTGCAATGGGCCTACGTGGCCGCGCGGCGGGACGACGTGGAAGATGTCGTCATCGGCCTGTGCGCTGGGGGAGTAGCCGCCGTTACATTCCTGGTCGGGCAACTATTGGCGTGGCAACAGCTGAGGGCCGCGGGCTATTTCGTCGCGTCCAATCCAGCCAATTCCTTCTTTTATCTGATCACAGCTGCGCACGGACTGCACCTGATCGGCGGCTTGGTGGCGCTGGGCAGAACGACTGCCAAGGCCTGGCGTGGCGTTGAAATGGCACAGATGCGCCTGAGTGTGGAACTCTGCGCCATCTACTGGCACTTCCTGCTGTTGGTCTGGCTGGCCTTGCTCGGCCTGCTGACAGGCTGGACGGACGATTTCGTCGACATCTGTCGCCGGTTGCTCACCTAGGAGAGAGCAGATGGCAGAGACTGCGCTGACAACCCATGGACAACCGCCTGCGCGGGCAGCCGGCTGGCAGGGCATCGCTGCCGATTGGTCCTCGGATCAGCGCGCCTTCAAGAATGTCTCCTGGGGGAAGGCCATGATGTGGATCTTCCTCCTGAGCGACACCTTCATCTTCAGCTGTTTTCTGCTGTCATACATGACGGCGCGCATGTCCACGACCGTGCCATGGCCGAATCCGAGTGAGGTATTCGCGCTCGAGATTGCGGGGCATCATATCCCGCTCATTCTGATCGCCATCATGACCTTCGTCCTGATCAGCAGCAGCGGGACCATGGCGATGGCCGTCAACTTCGGTTACCGCCGCGATCGCGTCAAAACCGCGGTCTTGATGCTGGCCACGGCGGCGCTTGGCGCAACGTTCGTCGGAATGCAGGCCTTCGAATGGACCAAGCTGATCATGGAGGGCGTGCGTCCCTGGGAAAATCCCTGGGGCGCGGCACAGTTCGGCTCCAGCTTCTTTATGATCACGGGCTTTCACGGCACGCACGTGACGATCGGCGTGATTTTCCTGGTCATCATCGCGCGAAAGGTCTGGCGGGGAGATTTTGACGTCGGAAGGCGCGGCTTTTTCACGAGCAGGAAGGGGAATTACGAGGTCGTCGAAATCACCGGCCTTTACTGGCACTTCGTCGATCTCGTGTGGGTGTTCATCTTTGCCTTCTTTTATCTGTGGTGAGGTCAGCACATGACAAATGTGGCAATCGACTTGGAAGCACAGCGACCTTCGCTGCATACCCATGTGCATGACGCTGTCGCAGCTCCGCACGTAGAGGGGCAGCAGCACCCGATCAAGGTCTATCTAGTGGTCTGGGGATGGTTGTTCGTCCTCAGCGCGTGCTCCTATCTCGTCGACTACTTTGGCCTCCAGGGCTATCTCAGATGGTCGCTGATCCTGCTGTTCATGGTGCTGAAAGCCGGCTTGATCGTCGCCGTCTTCATGCACATGGCCTGGGAACGGCTGGCGCTCGCCTATGCCATCCTGCTGCCGCCGGTGCTGGTGCTGGTGTTCGTAGCCATCATGGTATTCGAATCCGAATACACGCACCTCATACGAGTCCTGTTCTTCGCGTCGCCGACGTAGTTGTCTCGTGGCAAAGCAGGTGCTTCAGCCTGCAACTGGGCGCATGCCAGGAAGCGCGCGGACGCGCACGCTGAAAGCGTTTTCCCGTAGCCGTCCTGCGTCGCTTGTACTTCCCTTTACCGATGTGGCCGCCGAATCGTGGCGCCTTCCTTTCCTGCGATACCAGCCTCGGGGCCAACGGCGCCCTTTTCGGCCGACATGTCGATCGACTGCACCCAGCGGCTTGCAATGATCACGATGGCGCAAACCGCATAAAAGCACACCCCCAACGCATAGGTCTTGGCGATGCCGAACTGGATCGATAACGCCACACCCAGCACCGACGCGAACATCGACGTAATTCCGTTGGTGCTCCAGAAGAACGGCAGCAGTTCATGATGACGCCGCCAGACACCGAGGCCGAGCGGAAACATCATCCCCATGCAGAACGCAGGAGGAGCCAGCAGCAGGACAGACACCAGAATACGCATGTCGGTTGACAGCGACCGCGCCCAGGTGGTGACCAGCGGCGTCAGCAGCCCTGCCACCACGAGCGTGGTGAGGAGGGCGGCAATCCTGAAGACGGTGACGCGTGATCGGGAGGAGGTATCCGCACCGACCGTGGCGCTGCCAATCCCGCTAAAGAGAAGAATTGTGAATAGCACGACGCTCAGCCCGTAAACGGGATGTCCGAGAAAAACCATCAGGCGCTGCATCTGCGAAATCTCGATCAGCATGAAGCCCATCCCGATCGCGCTGAAATAGGCCACGGGCGGCGTCAGCGTCGCCATTGGCATCCGCCTCACAAGACGGAGGAAGGGCAGCACGATGTAATATCCGCAAGCGCAGAGCCCTACGATGATGAGCAAGCCGGTGACGCCGATCGCGACATTGTTGCTCATGATGTCCCAACTATGGATGCTCACGAAATCGCTGAAGCGCGACGTATAGAAGAAGAACGGATTGTCGTCCGTCGAAGCAGCGATGTTTTCCGGCAGCGAATCGAAGAAAGCCTGGTCTGCCTTGTCGGACAGCAATGTCGAGGTGACGGCATCGAAGGTGACGTCCGGCCCCAACAATATCTTGAAGCCCTGCGCCTGAAGCCTCTCGCGCGCGCCTTGCCATTGTGCGTCGCTGAATGCGTCAGGCCGGGTAATCACCGTCACGATGTTGCCGACATTGACCGTGACGACGTGATGCCGCAGTTCACCGGCCGAGACTCCCCTGCGCTGCAGCGCGCTCGCAGCAATCGCAATCAGCCGGTATAGCTCGCCACGGTGCTTCTCGGCACCGTACCAGCGTGATACCGACAACAGCCCGCCAGGCTTGAGCGCCCGGTAAAAATCATCCCACGCCTCAACGGTATAGAGACGATTTTCGGTGAGCGTCAGGCCACCGGCCACCGTCGCCGCCCAGGTGTCGATGAGCGAAATCTGCACCAGGTCGTACCGCTCGGACGAGTGGTTGATGTAGCTTCGCGCTTCGGCATTGACCAAGGATACGCCGGGCTGGCGATCGAGATGGCCAGAGAAATCGGCGAATTTTTCGGTGAGCACTTCGAAAATTGCCGGGTTGATCTCAATTGCGCGAATCCGGTTGGCGCCGAAGAGAAGACCGGAAAGGATGTCACGACCGCCGCCGACGCCAACGACAGCGACGTCGGTCGCCGGCTGCACGAGGTAAGCCGCATTGATCACATCATCTTTCAGGTAGGCGAGCTTTCCGATGTCGCCGTCATACCTGGTGATGACGGTGCCTGCATCGGCATCGATGTCGAGGTGGTGTTGGTCGACCCGGGCATCAGGAGTGCGGACCAGACCCCAGCCAATCGGGACCTTCTCGGCCAATTCGCGCACCCTTACCCGCGAATAGGTATTCCAACGTTCGAACAGCGTGCCCGTCTGCTCAGCGCCCTTGGCCCAGAACACACCGAGATGGCTTCGACCGGTCAGGTCAAGGCCGGAGTGCATGGTGGCCGCGACGGCCAGCGTTAGCGCGACAGCCCCGCTCAAACGCCCACTACGGACGTCATCGCTGGTGCGAACGACGATCCAGCCAACGCCAGCAGCAGAGGCTCCGATCCATAACGTGGCGCTTACGGGGTCAATCACCAGCAGTATGAAGATCACCCCGAGACATCCAACTGCGGCGCCCAGGAGATCGGCCGCATAGAGCCACCCGCCGCGATAGGGTAAGCGCGTGAGCAACAGCGTGATGCAAACCCCGCCTTCCGTGAACGGAGCCACGAAGGCGATGGTCGCCAGCGCCAGGGCGAAGGGCACATTTTCTGCAGATACGACGAGCGGCACGCACAGGAAGACGATCATTACGCCAACGCTGCTGAGTGCGAACCATGACGCGTGGCGCGCGAATTCGATTCCGACCCGCTCGGCGGCATAACGGGCGGGCTTGCCGTAGACCTGCATCGCTCCGCGGGTGAGCCCCAGCATGGCAAGTGAAATGGCCGCGAATGCAAAATGATAATGGAGCATAACGCTGAAGAAGCGCGTTATCAGGATCTGGTAGGAAAGCGTCGCGAACGCCAGCACAAAGATTGCCAGATAATAGCGACCGGGAATCTTGGATACGGATTGCAATATGCTGCCCTCTTGGTGGGGGGCGAACTGGGTCGCTGCTCAAGCATGTCATCGCGAGTATTTGTAGCGCTCAACCAATCCAAATTCTACGAGCAAACAAGGCGGTGTTCATGAACAAGGACGCGCCGAAGAGTCCTATCACTCCTGCCATAAGCCACTTCGCTCGCAATCCTAAACCAGCCAACGTAACAAACAGGGGAAATGAAACGAGATTAAATCGACTCATAGAGACGAAGCCTGCTGGCCCACCGCTGAGTGTTAGATATGGTAGCAACAAGACAGCCATGGCAAACAGTGTCCAGCTTGCGCGCAGTCGAGACCCGCCCAAAACAATCAGGATGATGAACAATAAGGTAAACCAGCTAGCTTGTCCCCATGGATTCCAATCATTGAGCATCATTCGTGTGAACGGCTCAAGCTTTAGTGCCGCAATCAATCTTGTCGCTAGCGTCGTTCCTTGATGGAACGCCACCTGCCCATCCACAAAAGCAAACGGAGTTCCGAAAGCGCTCCATAGGTAAATCATGAATAGCCAGATGCCCGACGTCGCAAGAAGGACGCATGGCACGAGGGTAAGAAGGAACTTCGCCTGATCGCGATTGGTCCACATCTCCCAAAGAAGGACAGGCAATAGGACAACGCCCGTTGATCGGGTAGAAACTGCCAAGCCTGCAAGCAGTGCTGCCGACAAGTAGTATTTTCGTTTCAAAGCAAGAAAAAACGAGACGATTAGCAGCAGTGCCAAGGGCTCGGTATATCCGGCCGATAGCAAGACCGAAGCGGGAAAAAAGCTGAGCAGCGCGATTGTGGCGAGAGCCAGTTGATCACCAAATTCCTCGCGAACCAGCTTGAAAAGCAAGACGATCGCGAGCAATCCAGCTACGTTCGATACCAACAGCAATGCATCCGCAGGCGTGAGACCGCTAATCGTCGCCAGGCCCCGTGCGAGCATCGGATACAGCGGGTAGAACACGATGTTCTGTTGAACAGTCGGATCGCCGTTATACTGATAGCCATCTGTGACGATCTTGAAATACCATTCCGAGTCCCATTGCAGCAATTGGTGGTACCAGATCGGTCCCGCAGACCAGACATCGGGCCCGGAGGGCAGATATTTTTGAGAGAATACCAGTCCGAGCGCGACCACCACCCGCGAACAAAAAAATATCAGGATGGCCAGACAATAGGGAAGCCAAGAAGGATCTTTCCAGATCGGATGGCGCTTCTCCATGTCCATATTGTCGCTCGTCAAGAGCCCAAGATCAATCGCTCCAAGTGTACCGGTTTGATATTTAGCGGGCATGACGCGGCAGACTTCCGAACGTCCTGCGTTGAGATGGATCTCGGCCGGCCAGAGGTCTGCTTCGACTCTTGGAGGACGCGGGCTGTGGCAACCGTGATGTCTGCCTCCAGGGGAAAAGCGAACCTGGTTAGGCCGTCTGAATGCCGCCTTGTGGCCAAAGCCGACGATAGCGAGCCGACCCGCAATGGCTGCTCGTGACCCAGCCATCGGGAAATCATCAATTCGCTGGGCTAGAGCCTATCCGTCAAACACATCGGCCGACGCGCGGCCAGCGCGCGCGACAAGCTTGTCGTCGGGGGCCGGCAGTTCCTTGCCGTTGTCGCGGAAGCGGTTGGTGATGGGATAGCGGCGGTCGCGGCCAAAGTTCTTTTCCGTGACCTTGACGCCCGGCGCCGCCTGCCGGCGCTTGTATTCGGCGACATTGAGGAGGCGATCGATCCGCGTCACCACATCAGCCGGGAAACCGGCGGCGATGATCGTGGCCAGCGGCTCCTCGCGCTCGACCAGCCGCTCCAGAATGCCGTCCAGCATCTCGTAGGGCGGCAGCGAATCCTGGTCGGTCTGGTTCTCGCGCAGTTCAGCCGTCGGCGGCCGCGTGATGATGTTGACCGGGATGACCTCGCCTGACGGCCCGAGCGCGCCGTCCGGCTTCCACTCGTTGCGCAGGCTGGAGAGGCGGAACACTTCGGTCTTGTAGATGTCCTTGATCGGATTGAAGCCGCCGTTCATGTCGCCATAGATGGTGGCGTAGCCGACCGACATTTCCGACTTGTTGCCGGTCGTAACCACCATGGCGCCGGTCTTGTTGGAAATCGCCATCAAGAGCGTGCCGCGGGTACGTGCCTGCAGGTTCTCTTCGGTGATGTCGCGCGGCAAGCCGGCGAAGGGGCCCGACAGGATTTTTTCAAATCCGTTGACAGCATCGGCAATCGGCAGCACCTCGTAACGGATGCCGAGTGCCTTCGTCAGTCTGGCCGCATCATCCAGCGACACCTGCGCGGTGAAACGGAACGGCAGCATCACGCCGCGAACCTGATCGGCGCCGAGCGCATCGACTGCGATCGCCGCGCACAGCGCGGAATCGATGCCGCCGGAGACGCCGAGCAGCACGCCGGGAAAGCCGTTCTTGCGGACGTAATCGCGCAGTCCCAGCACGCAGGCCGCGTAATCCCCCTTATCGCCCTCGACCAGCGGCACCACCGGGCCCGAACAGCGCCAGCCATCGGCGCCCTTGGTCCAGCGCAGCGTGACAATGCTCTCCTCGAACGCCGGCAGTTGCACCGCGACCGACAGGTCGGCGTTGAGCGCGAACGAGGCGCCGTCGAACACCAGTTCGTCCTGCCCGCCGATCTGGTTGAGATAGACCAGCGGCAGCCCGCTCTCGGTCACGCGGGCCACCGCGATCGACAGCCGGAGGTCGTTCTTGTCCCGCGCGTAGGGCGAGCCGTTCGGCACCACCAGAATTTCCGCGCCGGTCTCGGCGAGGCACTCGACGACGTTTTCGTATTCTTCGGATTCTTCGAGCCAGATGTCCTCGCAGATCGGGACGCCGACGCGGATGCCGCGGACGGTCACCGGCCCGGCAGCGGGACCGCGCGTGAACAGTCGCTTCTCGTCGAACACGCCATAGTTCGGCAAATTAGCCTTGAAGCGAAGTGCGGCGATGCGGCCCTGATCGAGCAGCGCACAGGCATTATAGAGCTTGTCATCCTCGACCCAGGGCGTGCCGATCAGCACCGCCGGCCCGCCCCCCGCCGTCTCGCGCGCCAACTCCTCGACCGCGGCGCGGCAGGCGGCCTGGAGCGCCGGCTTCAGCACCAGGTCTTCCGGCGGATAGCCGCAGATGAACAGTTCGGGCAGCACCATGAGATCGGCGCCATCGGCTTTGGCCTTGTCGCGCGCGGCGCGCGCCTTGGCCGCGTTGCCCGGGATATCGCCGACCGTCGGATTCAACTGCGCCAGCGTGATCGTAAAAGTGTCGGTCATGGGGCGATGGTGCCTTGCACAAGAGCAAACTGCAATTGCTGCTTTGATGGCGTTTTCGAGCGAAGTTGAAACCGGTTCGCATGAAGAAAACGCGTCAAAACAAAAGCTTAGATATGCGGTTCTGATCCAGATCAGTACCGCATATCTAGAACGCGCCTATGCGTTCGGCGATGGCAAAGAGCCAGAACGCCCCGACCATCAGAAGCGCCACGCCGACTGCCGCCGACCCCATATCCTTGACCCGCCCGATCTGCGGATCGTGGTCGGTAGTGAGGCGGTCGGCCAGCTTCTCGATCGCGGTATTGAGGATCTCGACCACAAGCACAAAGGCGACGGCCGCGACTAGTTCCACGCGGCGCATGACGGTCGCGCCGACCAGCCAGGCCAGCGGCACCGAAAGCGCCAGCGCAAGCAGTTCTTCGCGGACGGCCTGCTCCGATCGGATCGCAAAAGCGAGGCCGTTACGCGTGTTGATGGTGGCTCGCCAAAGTCGCAGCAAGTCAAAGTCCCGCTGCGGCCGGCATCGGCTTGTCCTTACCGGCGCGTTCCTGCTTGAGCAGTTCGGCGATCAGGAAGGCCATGTCGATCGATTGTTCGGCGTTGAGACGGGGATCGCAGACCGTGTGATAGCGGTCGTTGAGGTCCTCGTCGGTGATGGCGCGGGCGCCGCCGATGCATTCGGTGACGTCCTGCCCGGTCATTTCCAGGTGCACGCCGCCGGCATGCGTCCCCTCCGCCGCGTGGATGGCGAAGAACGACTTTACCTCCGACAGCACGCGATCGAACGGCCGGGTCTTGTAGCCCGAGGTCGAGGTGATGGTGTTGCCGTGCATGGGGTCGCACGACCAGACCACGACCCGCCCTTCCCGCTGCACGGCACGGATCAGCGGCGCGAGATGATCGCCGACCTTGTCCGAGCCGAAGCGGTTGATCAGCGTCAGTCGTCCCGGCTCGTTGTCGGGATTGAGGATGTCGATCAGCTTCAACAGCTCGTCCGGCTTCAGCGAGGGACCGCATTTCAGGCCGATCGGGTTCTTGATGCCGCGGAAATATTCGACGTGGCCGTGATCGAGTTGGCGGGTGCGGTCGCCGATCCAGATCATGTGGCCGGAGGTGGCGTACCAGTCGCCGGTGGTGGAATCGACCCGCGTCATCGCCTGCTCGTAGCCGAGCAGCAGCGCCTCATGGCTGGTGTAGAAATCGGTGGCGCGCAGTTCGGGATGGCTTTCCAGATCAAGCCCGCAGGCGCGCATGAAGTTCAGCGCGTCCGAAATGCGGTCCGCCAGCTCCTTGTAGCGCCGCGACTGCGGGGAATCCTTGAGGAAGCCGAGCATCCACTGATGCACGCTGCCGAGATTGGCAAAGCCGCCGGTGGCAAACGCGCGCAACAGGTTAAGTGTCGCAGCCGACTGCCGGTAGGCCATCAACTGGCGCTGCGGATCCGGGATGCGCGCTTCCGGAGTGAAGGCGATGTCGTTGATGATGTCGCCGCGATAGCTCGGCAGCTCGACGCCGCCAACCTTCTCGGTATTCGACGAGCGCGGTTTGGCGAACTGCCCGGCGATGCGGCCGACCTTCACCACCGGCAGCGCGCCGGCATAGGTCAGGACGACAGCCATCTGCAGCAGCACGCGGAAGAAGTCGCGGATGTTGTTGGCGCCATGCTCGGCAAAGCTCTCGGCGCAATCGCCGCCCTGCAGCAGAAAAGCTTCGCCGGCGGCGACGCGCGCCAGCGCCTTCTTCAGGCTGCGGGCTTCGCCGGCGAACACCAGCGGGGGAAACGTGGCGAGCTGCGCCTCGACATCGGCCAATGCCTTGGCATCGGGATATTCCGGGACCTGCAGCACCGGCCTGGTGCGCCAGCTATCGGGCGTCCACCGCTCGGACATGACCTTAACTCCTGAGCAAAAACCGCAACTTAATGGCGATTGTGAAGGGCCGGTTTATACACAGGCCTGTGACCGACCGCCAGTTAGATTTCAGGTATCCCCATCAAGCCCTTGCGGTAAAAGCCGAATTCGCATTTGCTGGGGCCGCTCGCGAAAGCTGAGGAGAAGAAGCAGTGGCCGAGCCGGGGCTGGACGACGTTTTTAGCGACGACATCACGGTGCCCGCGACGGACGGATACCCCCTGGCCGCGACGCTGTTTCTGCCCCGCGGGGCCAAGCGCCAGGCCGTCCTGATCAATTCGGCGACCGCGGTCCCCCGAAAGCTCTACCGCGGCTTTGCCAGCTACCTCGCCAACCGCGGTTGCGCGGTTCTGACCTACGACTACCGCGGCACCGGCGATTCCAGACAGAAGGCGACGACCGGCACCGTCGGGCCGAAATCGCTGGTCGGCTTCAAGGCCTCGATGTCGGACTGGGCGGCGCAGGACATCACCGCGGCAGTGGCCTGGATGCGCGAGCGTTACAAGGCGCTGCCCTTCGCCTATGTCGGACATTCGTTCGGCGGCCAAGCCCTCGGTCTATTGCCGAACAATTCGCAGATTTCACGCGCGCTGTTCGTCGCCGCCCAGGCCGGCTACTGGAAACTGATGGCCTCGCCCGAGCGCTACCGCGTCTACGCCATGCTGAATTTTGTCGGAAGTCCCCTCACCCGCGCGCTCGGCTACATGCCGGGCAAGGCCGGCCTTGGCATGGACCTGCCGAAGGATGCCTTCCTGCAATGGGTCGGCTGGGTGATGAGCCCGCGCTATCTGTTCGACGATGCCAGGCTTGACGCCTTGCAGAATTTTCCGAACTACAGAGGTGCCTTGCGCGCGCTCTGCATGGCCGACGATCCCTGGGCGACGCGGCCCGCGGTCGAATTGCTGTGCGCGGGTTTTACGTCGATCAAGCCCGAGATCATCACCGTGAGGCCTGCGGATGCAGGAAGTGAGAAGATCGGGCATCTCGGTTTTTTCAAGCCCGAGCATCGCGCCACGCTGTGGCGCGGCGCCGCGGAATGGATTGAGGCGGTGGAATAGCGGCCGCATGCTCAACTGCGTAGGATGGGTGGAGCGAAGCGATACCCATCAATCGCGTGCGCCCATAGGTGATGGGTTTCGCTTCGCTCTACCCATCCTACGATCTGTGTGACTTCGCGATTGAGCGGGAACAGAGCGCCAGCCCCACCGTTGTCGCGCCGGGAAAACTGCCCCTCATCACTGCCGACATTTTGGAAGGAACTGCCGATGCCAACCCAGCCGACCATTGCGCGCATCTGGCGTGGCCGGACGCGGCCCGACGTCGCGGACAGCTATGAAGCCTATATCAAGACCGACGGAATTCCGCCGCTGGAGAAGACCGCGCTCGGCGTTCAGCTATTCCGGGAGGATCGCGAGCACGAGAGCTGGTTCACTACCATCTCCTATTGGCCGGACCTTAAGTCGATGACGGCTTTCACCAAGGGCGAGCCGACCAAGGTTCATCATCTCGCGCGCGACGCAGAGTTCCTGATCGAGCTGCCGGAGTTCATTCAGATCCACCGGATCCTCGTTGATCGTCAGGGCCTGCGCTGAACTGGAAGGCCCTACGTCACCGCGACGCAGTCGATCTCGATATCGAATGGCGCGAACCATTCGGGCACGCAAACGAAGATGCGCGCCGGCGGATCTTCCGGAAAGTAGCGCGCATAGATCGCGTTGACGGACGCGAAGTGCGCAACCGAGGTGCAGTAGACGTTGCACTTCATCACATTCTGCAGCGACGTGCCCGCGGTCTCCAGGCATAGTTTGAGTTGCTGGAGGACGAGTTCTGTCTGACGCTCGATCGGGCCGGTGAAGAGTTCGCCGGTCTCGGGATCGAACGGCGGCAGGCCCGAGACGAAGACCATGCCACCGCCGCGCGTCACCGGCGAGACCGGCGCATTCCGCTTCGCAAGCCAGGACGACATCGGCTCGACACGAATGACTTCCCGTTTCATCGTTACACCTCTCGAGCGGATCGATCGAGGGTGCATGCTAGCGCAATTCTACGCCAGCATGCTTCGATTTGGGTAGAAGTGTCGACGTCGAGATCAGAGCGGCGCCTGACCCGCTGAATTGAACAACGTCAGTTGCGCTCGAAGGCCGACCAGATCGCTTCGACCGCCTTGCTCTGACGCGCCGCGGGACGAAACAGGCGGATTTCGATCGGTATCTGAAATTCGAGTTTGCCGGCTTCAACCAGCAGCCCGGCCGAGATGTCCTCCTCCGCCAACGTCCGGGGCAGCCATGCCACGCCATCTCCCGCGCGGGCCATCGACAGCAGCGTGGCGGCAAGATGCGACGTAAAGACCGTCTCAAGCGCGAAAGGACGATCTTTCGCACCCCATTGAGCTGCGACGATCCGGCCCAACCCTGATTGCGCGCTATAGGCAAGGTACTTCACCGGTTCGCCGCGACGAAGCCTCCACCGCGCAACGCCGTTTGCGGCAAGCGCGCTCAACGGAAGGAGCGTGTCGGCGCCGACCGCGATGCTCCTGAATTGGCCGGACCCGATCCGGCTGCTCATGTTCTTGTGGTGATGACAAAGCAGAAACTGCGCGTCGCCCCGCAACATCATCTGCTCGCACGCCTGCATGCTGTCGGAGATCAGGTTGAGGTTGCCGAGCGCCAAAACCTTGTCGTTGCGGCGGACCCATTTCGGGAAAAACGTGAAGGAAAGCGCGTGCGTCGCCGCGATCGACAACGGCCTGACGTGGCGCTCGGAGACTTCGAGCGTGTCGCGCCGGAGCTGGTGCAGGGCCCGGGTCAGGACCTCCGCCTGATCGTGGAAATGTTTGCCTGCAGGCGTGAGCGCCACGCCGTGTGTCGTGCGGGTAAACAAGGCCGCGCCGACCCATCCCTCAAGTGCGCGAATCCTGCGGCTGAAGGCTGGCTGCGTGACGTGGCGTAACTCCGCCGCCCTGGAAAAATTCAGGGTTTCCGCGAGCGCCAGATAGTCCTCAAACCAGATCAATTCCATTGGTAATGCCAAATGAACATAACCAGTTGCGGGAATAGCATTAGCCCGGCGCGAAATACAGCTCTAACGTTCCCTCGAACGAGGGCAACAGCCGAAGCCCCTTGTCAGATGCGCTGCTGGTGAGAGCACCTTCGGTACAGCCGTTTCCGGCATAGCCAGTTCAGCGAGACGGATCTGGCGATCTGCGAGTCACACGGAAGGAATCCCATGCGTATTGTCGATGTCGTCGAAATCACCAAGCCGATCGCCTCTCCGATCCGGAATGCCTACATCGACTTTTCGAAGATGACGGCGAGCCTGGTCGCCGTTGTGACGGATGTCGTGCGCGACGGCCGCCGCGTGGTCGGATACGGTTTCAATTCCAACGGCCGCTATGGTCAGGGCGGCCTGATCCGGGAACGCTTTCGCAATCGAATCGTCGAGGCCGAACCCAGGACCCTTCTCGACGATAACGGCACCAATCTCGATCCACATCGCATCTGGGCGGCGATGATGGTGAACGAGAAGCCCGGCGGGCACGGCGAACGTTCCGTAGCGGTCGGCACGCTCGACATGGCTATATGGGACGCGGTTGCCAAGATCGCGGGCAAGCCGCTGTTTCGCCTTCTCGCCGAAAGGAAGGGCTGCGAAGCCAATCCCAAAGTCTTCGTGTATGCGGCAGGCGGCTACTACTACCCTGGCAAGGACAATTCCGCGCTACGAGCGGAAATGCGCGGCTATCTCAACCGCGGCTACAACGTGGTGAAAATGAAGATCGGCGGCGCGTCGATCGACGAAGATCGTGGGCGGATCGAGGCCGTGCTGAAGGAAATCGGTTCGCAAGCGCGGCTTGCCGTCGATGCCAACGGACGCTTCGATCTTGAGACCGCAATCGCCTACGCGAAGATGCTGCGTGACTATCCGCTGTTCTGGTATGAGGAGGCCGGCGATCCCCTCGACTACGCCCTGCAGGCCGCTCTCTCGGAATTCTATCCGGGCCCGATGGCGACGGGCGAGAATCTGTTCTCACACCAGGATGCGCGCAACCTGCTCCGCTACGGCGGCATGCGGCCCGACCGCGACTGGCTGCAGTTCGATTGCGCGCTGTCGTACGGGCTTGTCGAATATCTCCGGACGCTCGATGTCCTGGCGCAGCACGGCTGGTCGCCGTCCCGTTGCATCCCCCATGGCGGGCACCAGATGTCGCTGAACATTGCGGCAGGCCTCGGCCTGGGCGGCAATGAGAGCTACCCGGACCTCTTTCAGCCCTACGGCGGCTTCCCCGACTCCGTTCGCGTCGAGGACGGCCACATCATCATGCCGGATTTGCCGGGCATCGGCTTCGAAGGCAAATCCGACCTGATCAAGGTCATGCGCGAACTGGCCGAGTAAAGGCAGCGTCGCGGCTGGGGTGCAGTTTAGACGATCTTCTGCGCCTTCAACGCTTCCACCTTGGCTGCGTCGTAGCCGATCGTCGCCAGCACGTCCTTCGTATCAGCACCGAGCAGCGGCGGGGCGCGGTAGGTCTTCACCGGGGTGCCGGAGAAGGTGATGGCATTGCGGATCAGCGACAGGTCGGACTCGAAGGGGTGGTCGACCTTGACCTGCATGCCGCGCGAGCGGACATGCTCATCGGAAAACACCTGCGAGAAATCGTTGATCGGGCCTGAGGGCACGCCGGCCTTCTCCAGTTCTTCCAGCCAATGGGCGACGGGCTTCTTCAGGAAGTGACCGGCGAAGATTGCCATGATCTCCTTGCCATGGACGACGCGGTCGTTGTTCTTGACGAAGCGCGGATCGGTCGCGAGTTCAGGCGCGCCGAGCACCGCGCAGGTACGCTGGAATTGACCGTCATTGCCGACCACCAGCATCAGTTCGCCATCGGTGCAGCGGAATACGCCCGCCGGCATGCCGCCATTGCCCCAGGTGCCGCGCCGCGGCGGGGTCTGGCCGTTGACGAGGAAGATCTGCGCGTAATGCGACAGCGCAGCGATCACGGTGTCGAACAGGCAGACGTCGACATGCTGCCCCTCCCCGCCATTGGCCTTGCGGTGATAGAGCGCGGCCAGAATGCCGATCGAGGAGTTCATGCCGGTCATGTAGTCGACGATGGAGGGGCCGACCTTCATCGGACCGGCACCCGGCTCGCCGTCAATATGGCCGGTGACGCTCATCAGCCCGCCCATCGCCTGCAGGATCGCGTCATAGCCGGCGCGCGGCGCATAAGGGCCGGTCTGGCCAAAGCCGGTCACCGAGCAATAGATGATGCCGGGATTGATCGCCTTGATCGATTCGTAATCGAGCTTGTAGCGCTTGAGATCGCCGACCTTGTAGTTCTCCATCATCACGTCGCAGCTCTTGGCGAGTTCGCGGATGATGTCCTGCCCTTCCGGGCTTGCGATATTGACGGTGACGGATTTCTTGTTGCGGTTGGCGCAGAGGTAAAACGAGTTGTTGTTGTTCTGCTTGCCCTCGGGGTCCTTGAGGTATGGCGGGCCGAAGGCGCGCGCATCGTCGCCACCGCCGGGACGTTCGATCTTGATCACC
Organism: Bradyrhizobium sp. WYCCWR15520; assembly: GCF_056174665.1. Taxonomy (NCBI): domain Bacteria; kingdom Pseudomonadati; phylum Pseudomonadota; class Alphaproteobacteria; order Hyphomicrobiales; family Nitrobacteraceae; genus Bradyrhizobium; species Bradyrhizobium sp. WYCCWR15520. The sequence continues at coordinate 112,747 of NZ_JBWBWM010000009.1, read as the reverse complement.
TCTGCACCGAGATCGGCCAGCATCTGCGCCGACAAGGGCCCCGCGAGCACCCGTGTCAGGTCGAGAATTTTGATGCCCGAAAGTGGCAGAGCCGACATGAACTTCCTCCGAAAGTTTTTGGCGTGGTGGCGCGGATCGCGTCCGGCGCTTTGATGCTTGCCGATACACTATTTTATACGGCTGAGCCCTGCGTTGTCGGCATGACGCCATCCGTTCGCCACACTCGCCGGCGCGCAAGGCAGCCGGACTGACCGCAGCGTCAATGCGGCATTGCAGGCAAAGGAACAGCCTGGACGTTGCTGAAAACAGAACGGCCCGCCAAGGCGGGCCGTTCCATCGTCAACCGTAATTACTGTAGCTACCGGTTGCTGCTGGCCTTGGCGCGGCTCGCGCGCCACTCCAGGAATTCGCGGTACAGCGGATCGCGTTCCTGCGGGGCAAGTGCTGTGGCTGGCGAGGTAACCGGCGCCGGCGCCTGAACGGCACCCGATGCCGCCGACACGGCCGAGCCCGGAGGCAGCGGCATGTTGCGGTCGAGCCATTCCTGCGCCGCCTTGAAGCGCGTCCATCCCGATACCGTCGCGCGCGGCGCCATTTCCTTCCACTTCGGATGGAACGGCGGACGCTGCAACTGCGACACCTTGTCGAACATCGTGTCCACCAGCAGCGCCAGGCGGCGGTAGCGGTCGCTGTTCGGCGCCCAGTTATACGAGGCCAGCACCGCTTCGGCCGCGATCGTCTCGACGAAGCCGCCTTCCGGCACCAGGCCCGGGTAGTCCGCCGACGTAAGCTTGGACGGCAGATATTCTTCCTGGACCTGCTTGGCGTACTCGACCGGGACCAGATGCAGGTTGCGATCGGTGATCTGGTTCAGCCACTGCAACGGCTTGCCTTCGATCGCAACGATCGCGTCAACCTCGCCCTTGCGCAGCATGTCCAGCGCCAGACGCGGCTCCTGATAAATCAGATGCGGCCGGATACCGAGACGCTCGAACACGTTGATCGCGGTCACGAAGGTCGAGCTGTCAGGCAGATCGACCACCACGGTCTTGCCGTCGAGGTCACGCATGCTGGTGATCGTCCTGGGCGCGAGGACGTGCATTTCCTCGTTGAACATCTTCGCCACATAGACGAACTGGTTGCGGATATCCTTGGCGAAGTCCTTGCGGTCGAGATAGGACAGCGTGTCCTTGCGGACGATGCCGGCATCGACACCCCTCAGCAACAGGATATCCGACACCGCCTGCACCGATCCGCGGCCCATGACGGGCAGGATCCGCAGGCTGGTACCGCTGTCGAGCACGGATGCGAGATCCGCGCCGACCTGGGCATAGGTGGAGCCGAACGAACCCGTCATCAAGCTCACCGTGTTGGCGTTGAGCTGGTTGGCCAGATCGCGCTTGGTGGCGGTGCCGTACTTGAAGATGGTCTTGAAGGAATCGCTGACGGCGCCCGGATCGATGCCGCTTCGCACCGGGCCGAAGTGCTGCCACTGGCCGTTGGTGAAGCGCATCATCCGCATCTGCTCGATCGGCGCGTGGTCGGACGGGCTGGTATTGATCAGGATGCCCTGCACCATCATCGGAAGCTGGATGCCCTTGAGCAAGCGGGCCTGCTTCATGATGTTTTCGCGCGACAGGTCATCGCCGCAGTTCTTCAGCACCTCGACCGTCAACCTGCCGACCAGATAGCCGAGGACCGCCTGGCCGTTGGTCTTGCTCACGCTCGGGACATAGCGCTGCATGAAGGCGCTCCACTCGCGGAACACTGCGTCGCCCGCCGCAGCCGAGTCTTCGCCCTCGAGCCTGTAGGCCGCAGACAACAGGCCTTCGGCATTTTGCGGGCCCGCCGGCTGAATCACCGCCGAGTACGAATTGGAGATCGACGCGGCAAACTGTAGCGGCTTCCAACCGAGTTCGGCGGCACGCCGGATCGCCATGACAGCGAATTTCGGCGTGGTGAACTCAATGAGGACGTCGGCGCCGGAGGCCTTCAGCTTGGCCATCTGCGCATCAATGGTGGTGTCCGTGACTTTATAGGGGGCCTCGGCCACGATCGGCATCTTGCCACCCAGGCCGTCCTTCAGGCCCTTCAGGTATTCCTTGCCCATTCCGTCCTCCTGATAGAGGACGGCGATCCGGCTGCGGGGATGGTTCTCCAGCAGGTACTGCGCAAAGATCTGAGCTTCAGCCGTGTAGGTCGGCAGGAAGCCGATGGTCCAGGGAAACTCGCGCGGCTGGTCCCAGGCCGCGGCACCCGACAAGGCAAAAAGCTGCGGGACTTTCTTCGAGTTCAGATAGGGCTGGATCGCGGCATTCGTGTTCGTGCCGATGGTCCCCAAGGTCAGGAGGACCTGGTCCTCCTCGACGAGCTTGCGGGTCATCTCCATCGTCTTGGTGGGCTCGTAGGCGTCGTCATAGGTGATCATATTGACCTTGCGGCCATTGATCCCGCCCTCGGCATTGATCTTGTCCAGATAGGCCGCGACGACCTTGGCGATAACGCCGTAGGCGGAGGCCGGACCGGTATAGGGCGCGGTGTTGCCAATGCGGATTTCATTGGGGCCCGGAGGTGCGGCGTGCACCTGATCGCTGATCGCCGAGCCGGCCATCGCGGCCACGACCAATGCGGCCGCTGCATTGCGCCGCGGCGCGGTGAAAAGCCGGCGCAAGGTGCCACGGGCCACTGACCCGGACAATTGCACCGCCGCCCTACTAGTGTAGATCAAAGCCCACATTTACCTGTCCCCCAATACAAACTGTGCCATTTTTCGAGCAGCCAGACGGGCAGCGTTTCAGTCCTACTCGCTGACATTGTGTCTCAATTCGATTGATTTTGTGTCAAGCCCCAGTCGCGGCGCGCAGTTAGTCGACCGTGTGTTCCGCCGCGACAATGCCGACATTAGTGTTACCAAAAGCGTTACCAAACCGGCATCGGCCGCCCCCCGCGAACGCGGATTCGCGGCATAGTTGCGCCAATACAACCTGTTATTGGATTCCCGAGCACCCTTGCCGACGATACCGACTAAAATACGGCATGCGTAGGGCGCCGGATTCCAGGAGCAAGGACGGTCCGCCGAAGCGGGGCCGTCCTGTGGTCAAACCGTGCTGACCGGCCTGATTACTTGGCGCTGGCCTTGGCGCGGTTGGCACGCCATTCCAGGAACTCGCGATAGAGGGGATCGCGTTCCTGCGGGGCAAGTGCTGTGGCCGGCGCAGCACCCGATGCTGCCGACACGGCTGAACCCGCAGCCAGCGGCATGTTGCGGTCGAGCCATTCCTGCGCCGCCTTGAAGCGGGTCCAGCCCGATATCGTTGCCCGTGGCGCCATTTCCTTCCACTTCGGATGGAACGGCGGACGCTGCAATTGCGCGACCTTGTCGAACATCGTGTCCACCAGCAGCGACAGGCGGCGGTAGCGATCGCTGTTCGGCGCCCAGTTATACGAGGCCAGCACCGCTTCGGCCGCAACCGTCTCGACCGATCCGCCTTCCGCCACCAGATTCGGATAGTCCGCCGACGAAAGCTTGGACGGCAGATACTCCTCCTGCAGAGTCTTGGCGTACTCGACCGGGACCAGATGCAGGTTGCGATCGGTGATCTGGTTCAGCCACTGCAACGGCTTGCCTTCGATCGCAACGATCGCGTCAACCTCGCCCTTGCGCAGCATGTCCACCGCCAGCCGCGGCTCCTGATAAATCAGATGCGGCCGGATCCCGAGACGCTCGAACACGTTGATCGCGGTCACGAAGGTCGAGCTGTCGGGCAGATCGACCACCACGGTCTTGCCGTCGAGATCCCGCATGCTGGTGATCGTCTTCGGCGCAAGGACATGCATTTCCTCGTTGAACATCTTGGCGACATAGACGAACTGGTTGCGGATGTCCTTGGCGAAGTCCTTGCGGTCGAGATAGGCAAGCGTGTCCTTGCGGACGATGCCGACGTCGACGCCGCGCAGCAGGAGGATGTCCGCCACCGCCTGAACCGATCCGCGGCCCATGACGGGCAGGATCCGCAGATGGGTGCCGTTGTCGAGCACGGACGCGAGATCCGCGCCGACCTGCGCATAGGTCGAACCGAACGATCCCGTCATCAGGCTGACGGTGTTGGCGTTGAGCTGGTTGGCCAGATCGCGCTTGGTGGCGGTGCCGTACTTGAAGATGGTCTTGAAGGACTCGCTGACGGTGCCCGGATCGATGCCGCTTCGCACCGGCCCAAAGAACTGCCAGTGTCCACCGGTGAAGCGCATCATCCGCATCTGCTCGATCGTCGCATGATCGGATGCGCTGGTGTTGATCAGGATGCCCGGCACCATCATCGGAATCTGCAAGCCCTTGATCGAGCGGGCCTGCTTCATGATGTTTTCGCGCGAGAAGTCGTCGCCGCAGTTCTTCAGCACCTCGATAACGAGCCTGGAGTTCAGATAGGCGTAGACGGCCTGGCCGTTCGACTTGCTGATGCTCGGGACATAGCGCTCCATGAAGGCGCTCCATTCGCGGAACACCACGGGCCCGGCGGCCTGTGCGTCCTCACCCTCCAGGCGGTACATCGCCGACATGATTCCTTCGGCGTTTTCCACGCCCGCCGGCACCATCACCGACGATACCGATTCGGACACCGAGGCGAGGAAATGGATCGGCTTCCAGCCGAGTTCGGCATTTCGCTTGATCGCCATGGTGGCGAATTTCGGCGTCGTGAATTGCATGAAGACATCGGCGCCCGAAGCCTTGAGCTTGGCGATCTGGGCGTCGATATTGGTGTCCGTCACCTTGTACGGTGCCTCGGCCACGATCGGAATCTTGCCGCCGAGACCGTCCTTCAGGCCTTTGAGGTAGTCCTTGCCGAAACCGTCGTCCTGATAAAGCACCGCGACCTTGCTGCGCGGATGGTTCTCCAGGAGATACTGCGAATAGATGTGGGCTTCGGTCTGGTAGCTGGGCAGGAAGCCCATGGTCCAGGGAAAGTCGCGTGGCTGGTCCCACATCGTCGCGCCCGAGGCGACGAAGAGCTGCGGGATTTTCTTGGCATTCAAATAGGGATGAACGGCCTGGCTGGTATTGGTGCCGAGGCTCGCCAGGATAAAGAGAACGTTGTCTTCCTCGACGAGCTTGCGGGTCGCCTCCATCGTCTTGGTCGGATTGTAGGCGTCATCATAGGAGATGAAATTGATCTTGCGACCCCTGATGCCACCCTCGGCGTTGACCTTCTCGAAATAGGCCGCCATCACCTTGCCGATCACGCCATAGGCGGAAGCCGGGCCGGTATAGGGCATGGTATTGCCGATCCGGATCTCATTGGCGCCCGGGCCCGCCGCCAAGCCCTGCCCGAAAGCCGGCCCCGCCATTGCGGCCAGCATCAGCGCCGTAGCCGCCCTGCCCAAAGGCGCGGCGAAAAGCCGGCGGACGGTCCCACCTGCCGGAGAGGATATTTGCTCGATTTGTCGACGTGAATCGATACCAGCCCGCATAGCGGCGCCCCCCTTTTGTATCCCCACAATGTATTTTTATTGTTTTTGTTTTACGTGCTGCGCGTCGCACGAGTGGACAGCGTTTCAACGCTAGTCGCCGACATTGTGTCTCAATCGGACTGATTTTGTGGCGAGTGCAGGCGTTCCGTGCGGCATGGTTACCGCGCACATCTCGACCGAGAAATGCACGGGATAGATGCCCTGCCTGCTAGATCGAGGAATCCTGATCGGCCATCGCCGGACGCGATACCACATATCCGGCACAGGCAAGGAACAGCAGCGCTACAGCCGCGGCAAGGGGCAGCGATGGATCGACGCTGTACCAGAACACGACAAACCCGATCGTCATTCCCGCGCACGCCGTGGCCTTGGCCGGCCGTGGGATGGCTCCCGTGGCGCGCCAATCCCGCAGCGGTTTGCCAAGTGTCGGATGATCGAGCAGCCATGCCTCGAACCGCGGCGACGAGCGCGCAAAGCACCACGCTGCCACGATCAGGAAAACCACCCCCGGCATCAGCGGCATCACGAGGCCAATCACGCCGAGCGCGACCATCACCCAACCGAGGCTGAAGTAGATGATGCGCATCAGGCCTGCCGCCCGTCCTTCCCGTCAAACAAAGACCGCTCGCTTCCCGTTCATGCCACGGCTTGCCGAGCCGTAGCTCGCGGCCACGAGCCCGCCTTCGCCCACTGGGCTTCGGCGCGGCAGCCTTCCCTCGCTTTGCGAGCGAAGGCTGGAGCGGGTGAAGGGAATCGAACCCTCGTATTCAGCTTGGAAGGCTGCTGCTCTACCATTGAGCTACACCCGCGCTGGCGTTGACCTAACACGCCGTGCCGGCGGCCTCAACCCGCCCCGCCGGCCCTCCTCCCGAACACCCTGTGCAGGCCCGGTGCGACCCGGCCCCCACCCCTTAACAGGGGCCGATTCGCCACCTATATTGCTGCTTCCATCAACAATGAAAGGAGGTGATCCAGTGTCTTATACCAAGCGCTGTCACCTCGCTGGGATCGCCCGCTAGGCCTGTTGAAGGCTTGGCTCCGGGCGCTCTCAGGCCTGGACCAGCGAGCACAAAAGTTGGAGCGCGGCGGGAGCCATCCCGCCGCGCTTTTTTATTTGCTGATCAAAAGCCGCAGAGATTGACGAAGCGCGGGCGCCGACCGCGGCGGTCTTCGACGATGCGCTCGCCGCCATTGATGGCTGAACTACCGTAGTAGCGGTGATGGCCGGTGACGTCGTGCCAATCGCCTGACAGCGACGATGACGGCGAGGCGCAGGACCTTGCGGCATCGCATATGATCGTGGCTGCCTTGCTTCGCATGACCGTCTCCGTGAATGGTGCGCGTTGGCTCGCGTTCTGCTCATCAGTCGTGGGCTTGCCAAGGCACGTTCAAGGGGCAACGGGTATATCGTGTTTCCGGACTGTTTCGTGGGCTACCCGTTTGTCGGGATCGGCTGCGGCGAAACGTCCTCGGAAGGGCGGCCAGTCCGGCCCGCCTGGAGCTTCGGCTCTGATTGAAAAGCTGTGTGAAGGAGAAAGCGATGCTCTACGCCATGCTGGCCTATCACGTCGAAGCCGAGGTCACGTCCTGGACCCCGCAGGAGGACGCGGCCCTGATGACCGAACTGCTGGCGGTACATGAGCGGCTGAACGCGAAAAAGCTGCTCGGACCGGCGGCCCGGCTCGGCGGCACGGCGGAAGCCCGCACCTTGCGCGGTCCGGGCGCGGGAACGGTCATCGACGGGCCGTTTGCCGAGACCAAGGAGCAGTTGCTGGGTCTGTACGTGTTGAATTGCGCCGATGAGGACGAAGCGATCGCGATCGCACGCGACCTGCGCCGCGCCAATCCGTCTGCGGTCTACGAAATCCGGCCGATCAGGCTTTATCTCCCCGGCGAGGCGTTGCCGGAAACAGCGAGCGACCCCGGTCAGGCTTGACGCTTCGAGCCGGGTTTGAAGAAGCCAGCGCAGGACGGCGCTATCAGGCACCATCCTGCACGTTGCTTGCATCAATATTGATACTGATATTGCCCTGGGCAAACATACTGACCGTAGCTGTCATAGTAACAGCTAGAGCGGTTGTAGTAGCCGTAAGCGCCCGCCGCAGCAGCCGCGCCGACAGCGGCAGCACCGTAGCCCCAACCCGGACGGTAATAGCCGCGGCCCGGATAACCCGCGACTGGACGACCTGCTATCGGACGGCCCGCTATCGGATGCGATGGCCGTGCGATGCGCCCGGCTTGCATGCCGCCGCCGCGGACGCCAGCGGCGTGAAAGCCGCCCCCGCCGCCACGGAAGCCGCCGCCACCACGGCGAGCGTAGGCGTCATCCGGAATGAGGGTTGCGGTGACCAGCACGGCTGATGCAAGAGCAACGAGAATAGATCGGAGCATGGCGAGTCCCTCCCTGGGGTTGCCGAGGGAGCGTGTGCCGATTGCAGGACACTAGATTGATGTAGATCAACGGATGCAGTCAGAGGTCTTGCCGACAGGGTGATAGGACACAGTTGGGCAATCACATTATCATCGAACTCAAACGACATTCTTGCCGAGCCTTGAGACTTGCGCGCATCGTAGCTCGCTTCGCGAGCGAAGCATTGGGAAAACTGGCTCGCCTAGCCGTAGCTCGCGGCCACAGCCCGCCTTCGCCCGTTGGGCTTCGGCGTGGCAGCCTTCTCTCGCTTCGCGAGCGAAGGCTGGTGGGGAAGGAAGGACTCGAACCTTCGAAGCCATACGGCGGCTGATTTACAGTCAGCTCCCTTTGCCACTCGGGACACTTCCCCGTCCGTCAGCGTCAGGAACCAGCCGCCCGAGTGGCGGAGGACCGGACCATGGATGACGCTGAGGCCGAAAGCGCGGATCGAACCGGCTGCGGCCGGCGCGTTTATGGGCGAAGGGGGGTGGCAAAGTCAACCAACGCGGAGCACCAAAAACGCGCTCATGAGGGCCAAATTGCCATATTCGGGGACCCGTGACACAAGCTCCCCATGAGCGATCGCGACCGAAAGCCGCCGTTCCGCCGTGGTGGCGGCAAACCCTTCGAAAAAGGGCGGAAATTCGCCCGTCCGCCGGGCCAGCGCGACCGGGAATCGAGCCCGGACGGGCCGGTGATTCTCTATGGCTGGCACACGGTCTCGGCCGCCCTGGCCAACCCGGAACGGCGGATCCGAAAACTGTTCCTGACCGAAAACGCCGCCCGGCGGCTGGCGGACGAAAATATCGACACCCGCGTTCCCCCTGACATCGTCCGGCCGAGCGTGATCGACCAGCGGCTCGGCCCCGACGCGGTGCATCAGGGCATGTTGGCGGAGGCCGAGCCCCTGCCCTCGCCGGATATCGATACGCTGCCGCAGCAAGGCATCGTGCTGGTGCTCGATCAGATCACCGATCCGCACAATGTCGGTGCGATCATGCGCTCGGCAGCGGCCTTTGCGGTGAAAGCGATCGTCACCACCGCCCGGCACAGCCCGGAGGCCACCGGCGTGCTGGCAAAATCCGCCTCCGGCGCGCTGGAACTGGTGCCGCTGGTGACGGTGCAGAATCTCGCGCGCGCGCTGACCGAGTTGAACGACCGCGGTTTCATGACGGTGGGGCTGGACAGCGAGGGGACCGAGAACCTCGGCGCGGTGGCGCTGCAGCAGCCCTTGGCGCTGGTGCTGGGCGCCGAAGGCAAGGGCCTGCGGCAACTGACCCGCGAGACCTGCCGCGTGGTGGCGCGGCTCGACGTGCCCGGTGAGATCAAGAGCCTGAACGTCTCGAACGCCGCCGTGCTGGCGCTCTATATCGGCGCGAGCCGATTGGGACTTATGAAATAAGAACGCCCGCTCGCGGAAGCGAACGGGCGTCGAAGCTTTCAAGCTACGATTGGATCAGTAGTAGCGGCGCAGCACGCGCTGGCCGCGATAATAGCCGTAGCGCTGTGCGCGATAGTACGGACGGTTGTAGCCATAGCCGTAGCCGGAGACCGAACCTTCGCGATAGACGGGATACGGCGCAAAATTGCCGGGACCGCTATAGGTCGGGCCCTGGTTGATCCAATAATACTGCTGCTCCGGATCGGGCAGACGCTCGCGGACCCAGCCGCAGGGGTTGCAGCCGCCATAGCCATAACCATAACCGTAGGCCGCGACCGGGGCGACATAGACCGGCGCTGCGCAAGGGGCGTAATAACCGCAGGCCATCGCGGGTGCTGCGGCCATGACGGCCACCGCCGCCACCAATCCTTTAAGTATCTGACGCATTACTCTCTCCTGTCGATGTTTTTCGTTGTCGTAATTTTTCTCAGCGCGGAAGGCGGTGCGGCCGTCGTCGGTCATCCTGCGGCGCGTAGATGATCTCGGGCGGATCGACGGGCACGTTGGATTGTGCCGGTAGCGGCGCTGACTGCGCCGACCAGGACTGATGGTAACTCTCGGCCGGCTGCGGCAATCTTCGGTTCGCCGGCGGCTCGATTTCGAGGCGCCCGTAACCGGGCATGCGGCCAGCGCTCGGATAATAACGGCCGACCTGCGGGACCGGATCGATGTAGCGGCCACCATAAATGGTCGGCTGGACATGGGTGCCCTTGCCGAGGCCCCAGTCGCCCTCGACCACCGCATAGGATGCGTCGATGCCATTAATGATGATGGGAACTCTAGGACGGCCCGGAATCACGATCTCAAAACCGCCGCCGGCGAAGGCCGTCGACGTCATCGCCGCCAAAATTGCCAGTGTCGCGCCAACCCGCATCGCCTGGGATCCCGGTTTCCTAGAGTCCCAATTTAATGCAACTGGCGATTTCAAGGGTTAAGGCGGCTGGCCAAACTGCCGGTAAGGCTAACGCGCAGGGCTGGATCGCCGCTCAATTGCGAGAAATGGCGCTATCCAATCGTTAACGCCGCTGGACCGCACCGCCGCTCGATTGTTATCTGCACGGCGATATCGCACCATCCCGCCCCCCAACGCCAGCCGAAATGCCTGAGATGACGCCCAAAATACCTGCGAAGAACGTGCTCTGGATCATGTGCGACCAGCTTCGCTACGATTATCTCGGCTGTACCGGGCATGGCGTGCTGAAGACGCCGAACATCGATGCGATGGCCAAACGCGGCGTGTTGTTCTCCAACGCCTATGTGCAGTCGCCGATCTGCGGCCCGTCGCGGATGTCGTTCTATACCGGCCGCTACATGCGCTCGCATGGCTCGCACTGGAACGGCTGGCCGTTGCGCGTCGGGGAGCCGACGCTCGGCGATCACTTAAAGAAGATCGGCGTGCGCAACGTGCTGGTCGGCAAGACGCATATGGCGCCGGACCTGGAGGGGCTGAAGAACCTCGGCATTCCGCCCGACTCGATCATCGGCGTGCATGTGTCCGAATGCGGGTTCGAGCCCTATGAGCGCGACGACGGCCTGCATCCGACGGGCAGGCCGCGGCCGGCTTATGACAATTACCTGCGCCAGCACGGCTTTGACGCTGAAAATCCGTGGGAGCACTGGGCCAATTCCGGCGCGGCTGATGACGGCAGCCTGCAGAACGGCTGGCTTCTCGTCCACGCCGACAAGGCCGCGCGCGTGCCGGACGAGCATTCCGAGACGCCCTACATGACGCGGCGCGCGATGGAGTTCATCGCGGAAGCCGAAGATGACGGCAGGCCATGGTGCCTGCATCTGTCCTACATCAAGCCGCACTGGCCCTACATTGCGCCGGAGCCCTACGCCAGCATGTACGGGCCTGAGGACGTGCAGCCGGTGATCCGCTCGCAGGAGGAACGCGCCAACGCGCATCCGGTGTTCGCCGCCTATATGGACATGCGCTACTCCCGCAACATGTCGCGCAACGAAGCGCGCGAAAAAGTCATTCCGACCTATATGGGCCTGATCAAGCAGATCGACGACCAGATGGGCGTGCTGATGCAATTCCTCGAAGCGCGCGGCCTGCTCGACACCACCATGATCGTGTTTACCTCGGACCATGGCGACTATCTCGGCGATCACTGGATGGGCGAGAAGGATCTGTTCCACGAACAGTCGGCCAAGATTCCGCTGATCGTGATCGATCCCTCAAGCGCTGCCGACGCGACGCGCGGCACGGTCAGCGACGCGCTGGTCGAGGCGATCGACCTGGCGCCGACCTTCCTCGACTACTTTGGCGGCACGCCGCCGGATCATGTCCTGGAAGGGCGGTCGCTCATGCCGCTGTTGCACGGCACGATGCCTGCTGATTGGCGCAAGGTGGTGTTCTCCGAATACGACTACGCCATGCAGGACGTCCGCGTGATGCTGAACCAGCCGATCGATCGATGCCGCCTGTTCATGGTTTTCGACGGGCGCTGGAAATTCATTCACGCCTCCGGGTTCCGGCCGATGCTGTACGACCTCGAAACCGATCCGCAGGAATTGGTCGACCGCGGCGCCGATCCTTCATGCGCCGAAATCGTGGCGCGGCTGCAGTCGGAGCTGTTCGACTGGGCGCTGCATCCGAAGATGCACATCACCACGCCGAACGCGAAGATCGCGGCCTATGCGGCTCAGCAGCTGCAGGTTAAGAACGGCATGTTGATCGGCATCTGGGACGAGGCGGAACTCGGTGCGATCAGGGAACGGATCGGGATAAAACCTTAAGCGACCGGCCCCGCACGCGCCAATTATTCTGCTCCGGGCGCCTGGCAAAACCATCGAGGCGCCTCGGTGTTGCGGCGGCGACACGTCGTGTTGGTAAATTGCGGCCGCTCACGCCACGTTTATTGCGGTTCCGAGCGCCCGGGCGCTACGGTCGCCCGGCGAAACACCTTGCAGTCCCCTTGAGGCGCGCAATGAAGCCCTATCGCGGCAATATCGGATCTATCGGCTGGTCATCCTTTTCCCGCCGGGCATCGTGGCGTCGACTGCATGCGATCGCGATTGCGTTTCTGCTGCTCCTGCCGATCGGCGCAAGTCCAACGCTGGCAGCGCCGAGTACCGCGTCGGCAGCCTCGACTGCTCACGTCTATCTGCTCCGCGGCGTGCTCAATATTTTTTCGCTGGGGCTTGATGACATTGCGGCACAACTGCGCGCGCAGGGTATCCCGGTCACAGTCGCGAACTTCGCCTCGTGGTCGTCACTCGCCGACGAAGCCGCCATCGCGTACAAGAGCGGCCGGATCAAGACGATCATTCTGGTCGGCCATTCCTCGGGTGCGACTGCACTGCCCGACATGGTCGCCAAGCTGGATCAGCTCGGCGCTCCTGTGAAGCTGGCCATCGGCCTGGATTCGGTGTTCCGCACCAGGCTGTCGGGGCGCGTGGGACGCTACGTCAACTTCTACATCGCCAACGGCAATGGCGAGCCGGTTGCGAAGACCGCGCAGTTCCAGGGCAAGCTCGAGAATATCAATGTGCAGAACGTTCCCGGCGTCGGGCACATGTCCATCGAAAAGAACCAGATCATGCAGCGGAAGGTGATCAGCGAGATCGACGCAGTCGTGTTCGACCGATCCGCACCGGCTTCGAGGGCGCCGAAGCCGCGGCAGCCTGGAGCGGCAGACGCGTCAAGATCAGGCGCGGCACGCGCCGCAGCGGTACGCCAGTAGTACAAACGCCGTCGCTGAAGCGCCGCAAATTCTGCCGATTTCTCGACGATAGATCACCCCGAGAGCGTCGGGTGGCGCGGCCGGCCGGCATTCAGGGTCAGGCGTAGCCTTACGCCCAAATCGCGAGCGGAATGTGCATGACAAGTCCCACGCAGGTTGCGGCGGTGATGATCCGTACGGCCCTTTCCGCCTGCATCTTGTCGGCTGCTTGCAATCTGGCGGTGGCCGATCCGGTCGCACGCACGGCCCCTGCTGTCGCGACGGTCGCTCCTGATGCGCCTCCGGCCGCGACCCAGCCGCAGGCGCGCGTCTATCTGTTCCGGGGCGCGCTCGGTCCGATCTTTTCGCGCGGAATGGACCGCCTGACCAAGCGCCTCCAGGAAGCCGGTATTCGGGCCGACGTCTATGAATTCACCATTTGCCGGCTGATCGCAGATCAGGCTATCCGCGATTACCGTGACAATGCTGCGCCGATCGTCCTGATCGGTCATTCGATGGGCGGACTGTGCGCCTTGACCTTCGCCGGGATTCTGAAATCCGAAAACATCTCGGTAAGCCTGGTGGTCACCATCGATCCTGCTCACGCAAGCCCGAAGGTGCCGCTGAACGTCGAGCGCTTCATCAACATTTTCCTGTCCGACAGCGTCTTGGGCGGCGGCGACGTGGTGGCGGAGCAGGGTTACCAGGGTCACTACGCCAGCTTCGATCTGAAGCAGCACGAGGAAGTCACCCACATCAACATCGACAAGATGGATTCCGTCCACGAGCAATTGGTGACGGCAATTGCACAGCTTCCGGCGACGCCTTTGCCGCCCAAGGGAGAGGCGCTGCCGCTGCGCTACGTCGTTCCTCCCGATGCCCCGTTGGAGCTGTGGGACAGCGGCACGCAGCAATTCGCCCGTTCGGGCGATACCTTGCAGAGGCTTGCGGCGCTTAACCACGTACCGCTGTGGTCGCTGACCCAGGCCAATCAGTATTCGGACAGTGCACCGCTGTCAGTTGGCCAGCGCGTCCTGATTCCGCGCCGTCTTGTGCCACCTGTCGCGACATCACCGGCACCGCGACCGAAACGATAGATTGCAGATGTTGCAGCGTCAGGTCGGTCGCAGGAACGGAATCAGCATCGGGACGCGGCGGCAATACGATCCATAGGCATCCGCGCCGAGTTCTGCCGTGAGGAAACCCTCCTCCATGCGGGCCTTCAAGCCCATCCCGAGCGAGATCAGCGCCGCACCCAGCATCGCAGTCACAGTTCCGACCGCGATACCCGTCACCAGCATCCCGGCGATAAGCCCCGTATAGATCGGATGGCGCACCATGCCATAGGGGCCGGTGTCAATGACCTGATGGCCTTCCTTGTGAGTGATCGCGTTCGACCAGAAACGTCCGAGATGAATTCTCCCCCACCAGGTGAACGAGATCCCCGCAAGGACAAGGCAAGCCAGCACATAGACGCCGAAATTGCCAAACTGCCAGAGCGGCGTTTCCCCCAGGAGCTTGCCGGTCAATGGCAAGAAGAGAGTCGCTCCCATGTAAATGAGAGAGCGGTACTTGAGCGAGTCCGAGCTCATCACATTCTTTTTGGTCTGCCCGGACCAGAACGATGCGACGACCCAGCTGATGACCCACAAAATCCAGATGATGGCGAGCAATTGTGTGGGCCAGGTCGTGGTCCAGCCACTCAAGGCGAAAGTAAACCATTGCATGTTTGTGGACCGCCTTAAACGAAGGGATCAACCGCCGAGCCGGCGCTCGACGTGAAACGGTCGAGAGCGAGCACTCGGCGCTGAGTCCCATTCAGGTTGATTGTTGCCGGCATCAAGCAGATGCGCAATGGTTTCACGCAATACGGGTTCTACGGGACCCGGCGCATAGCCCAGCTCTCGTTGCGCTCTTTCGATCGACAACGCCCCCGCCCGCAATGCGATACGAACGCCTTCGGCCGTACCGGACGGAGGCCGGCGCGTCACGTGATCGGAGATGAACTCCAGCGTTGCAGTGACCATTTCGGCGATCTTGCCGTTCACGTGAATGCACCGGACGCGACGGCCGCTGACCTCAGCCATGAGTTCGAGAACGCGTCTTAGCGGTATGCTTTCGCCACCGAGCACGTAGCGATGTCCGGCGCGTCCGCGCTCCATCGCCAGGATCAGCCCTTCGGCGGCGTCGCGCACATCGACGAGGTTCACGACAAAATCAAGATGCAATTGAAGGCGTCGGTTGAGAAAATACCGGAGCATCGCCGTTGGCGGGGTAACGTTGTGGTCATAGGGCCCAACGGGCATGGTGGGACAGCCGATAACGACCGGGTACCCGGATGCGGCCGCCTCCATCGCGAACCGGTCGGCGAGCATTTTTGAGCGCGTGTATGGACCCGGCATGTCGTCCGGCAGCAACGCATCGTCATCGACAGGAGCCATCGATGGCGAGGCACGGAATAGAATGGATTCCGTCGAGCAGTGCAGGAAGCGCTTTATGCCGCGCTTGCGCGCCGTCTCAATGACGATCTCGGTGCCACCGAAATTGACGGTGTGAAAATCGGCCTTGCGCGGCATCCACATCCCCGGCAGGCCAGCCAGGTGATAGACCTCGTCGACCCCGTCCATCGCGCGGTCCACCAGGTCCCGATCAAGCACCGATCCCCTGACAGACTCGACCTGCGCCAATGCGCGAGGCAGTGGCTGAAGATCGAGCACCCTCACCTGCCGACCCCGCGCGATAAGCGCCGAGACGAGGTGCTTCCCGATGAATCCACTACCGCCTGTGACCAGTATGCGCGTCATGCTACAGGTGCACTCGAGCTGAACTATCCGCGATCAAGATGCAGCACCTTGCGGCTGCCCTTGGATGATGATGGCGAGATCGCGCCGAAAGCCCAACGCGATAAACAGCTTCGCCATGACGAACATTGGGCCCAGCAACAGGTGGGTCGGATTGTCGACCAGCGCCGGCTGCCGCCCCTCGAACACGCGGTGCCCAATAATCTGCGATGCGACGCCGACAACAATGAAGACGGCCGCAAGTGACCACATGCCGACAGTCGTCGTATGACCAACGATCACGGCAGCGGTTGAGAGCAACACGACCGCGGCTGCAAGGATCCCGGCGCCAAGCGCGAAGTCGAGCAACAACCAATAGACTAGCACCGGTATGACAGCGATGGTTGCCGCACTGGTCTGAATCCCGAATACCGTGATCGGCCACAGGCTGAGCGGAAGGATAGCGGCCAGGAACAGGAACACGATGCCGAAGACATGCATCGCGCAGTTCCAGGGGTCACGATGATATTCAACGTAATCCGCAAGCTGCCGCCGAAAATATGAACCCATGCGGTGCTCATCCCCTGCTGTCAGCAGATGCGACCAGATGGGTCAACCGAAAACCCGGCGCACCTGCTTCGATGGCCAACTCCCATCAGAGAAATTAGGGTAGCTAAACCCGGGAATCATCATCAAGTCAAAGCGCGCGGCACATTTCGCAGCCCATCGCGTGCGCGCGAATACCAGCATTGACAAATCATGTAGTAATTCAGGCGATTAGCACCGTACCTGTCTGGGGAACCGGCACCCATGCGATAATTTCCCGCAGGTGTTGCCGTTCAGCCGAGCAGTCCTGACCGTCTCGTGACTACACGCATTACCCGCGACGCCAAGCACCAGCGCAATCGCTCGGACGTGACGCTCCCAACTCCGCGATCAGGGAGAAGATCGGGATGAAGCCATAAGATCCCGGGTGGCAAATGTGTCAATTTTCAGCTGGTTGGAAAAGCTGTTGGCGGGCGACCAGAATGCAGCGCCGGCTCAGGCGAGCGTCGAGCGCGATGCCCCAAGGGCGCATCGTCGAAGTCAGCCAGACGCTCTCGTCGGGCCGATCAACACCAGACCTTCATCCGAAGCTCATCGTCGGCGAAGACCTCGGCGCTCGGCTGAGTGGCGCCTGCGGCGCCTTGACTGGGGTAAGGGCTTCGTTTTGGCCGGTCGCTCCTTGGTTCGATGCTGCGACGCCGGCTTGTGACCAGAGTTAGGTCCCTGCCCCAGAGCCGACAACGACAAGCTGCCGTTCGGAATCAAGAACGACCCTTGTTCCAAACTGCTGACATTTCCCATCCAGGGTCTGCTGGATCCATTCGATGTCCCGCCACGTTGGAATGGAGAGACGAAAGTTCTTGATCTGCAGTGGAACCAGTTTGAGCGCATGAAGGCTTCCGCTCGTCGGATCCAGGTCGGCGAAATACATCAAGGCAAGGTCGTCGCGGTAGCGCTCGTAACCACCGATGCCTTCATAATCGTTCAGGAAATCACCGCAGCCATACAGAATGAGGCGGTCTCGATAAATTTCGAGCGCTCGCGGATGATGCGAAGAATGCCCGTGAACGATCGACACGCCTGCCTTGTCGATGAGAGCACGGGCCAGAATTTGCTGCTCATGGGGAATGTGATAGCCCCAATTGGATCCCCAATGGATTGAAACGACGACGAGATCGCCCGGCCTCCTGATCGCCATGACCTGGTCGGCGACGTCAGACGCATTCGTCTCAGAGAGGTCAGGCAGCAGGTTGACGCCTGGCGCGTCTGACGTCGCGGCCCATTCGAGAGGGATGCCGCTCGATGTCGATCCAAACGAAAAGATCAAGAGCCGCACTTTGCCAAGCATCAGCACCGCGGGTGCGCGCGCTTCATGATCGTTGCGTCCTGCGCCCGTCGCCTTGACGTTGAGTTTCTGCAAGGTGGTCAGCGTCTCCAGCAAGCCGGCGCGGCCCCAATCGAGCACATGGTTGTTGGCCAATACACAGCAGTCGATCCCGGCCGCCGCGAGACATTCTGCATTCTCGGGGCTCATGCGGTAGTTAATTCCCTTGTTCACGCGGTCGTTGCTGCGGGTCACAGCCGTTTCCAGATTGATGATCCGCGCATCCGGCTGCATGCGCTCCAACTGGCCCAGTGCGGCGCCCCAAACGTAGGAGGGCCCGTTGCGCCGCGGAATGGGCCCGTTCGCCAGCTCGGCGAGCAGCACGTATTCCTCCGCCGATCGCAGGTAGTGTTCGTAAATCTCGGGGCTGCAGGGGTGCGCCAACACCTGGTCGATGCCGCGGCCGCACATGACATCGCCGCACAGAAAGAGCCGCACCCATTTCCGATGCTTAGCCGGCAAATGTCTTTCCTCGAGCATGAAATACCGCTCAGGTTCTTGCGTCAGATGCAGGATCCCCGAACGCCGTCATCACCTCGGCCAGCATCCGCACCTCGTCTCCCGCATAGCGCGGAGAGAAGTGAAACGGCTCGATACGGCGCACATTGGCTTTCCGCGCAATTTCTCCGGCAGCCGTCGTTGTAAGGTGGGCCCGGTCCCTCGCCAACGCGGCATCCGTTCCCGCGAATGCCGCCTCAATGAAGAGGATGTCCGCATTCTGAACGAGCGCCACGATGGCGGCGCGATTGGCCGGCGTATCGGCAACATCCGTAACATAAGCAATTTTCTGGCCGGCGGTGACCGTCAGGAGGTCACGCAGGCACCCAAGCCGCTCGAGGCGATCGCCCGAAGCTGCCGCACCATCGATCCGTATCAAATGATCGTCCGAACGGCCTTCCACAACCGCCTGCTTGAGCCACTGCAGCCACGGACCGACCGGAAGCCCGCGCTCGGATAGTCGATTTTTCCAGATGTTGACATGGGCCGCTTCCTGCAGGGCAAAGCCGAGGCAAGGCGTGCCATGCTCGAGGATGGCGGCTGAGACGCGGCAGGCCCGCTCGTCACATAGGACGCCGTCAAGAATTGTCTTCGACACTGGCGGTTCCGCGGCAAAAGCCGTCTTCAACCGGAACTGCCTGGTCGAGATGGAGTTCGGCGTCTCAAGTTCGCTGACCACAAAGACCAGATCGGCGCCGTAGCTCTCGACCAGATTCCATCGATAGGCCTGAAGCTTGTGAAAGACACGCTCGGCAAAGCCGGCTGGGCCGTAAAGATGTATGGTTTTCTCCTGTCCCACGAGCAAGCGGAGCAGATGATCGAAGCCAACGAAATGATCGATATGCGCATGCGAGACGAAGATCCGATCGACGCGTCGTATCTTCCGCGGTGACAGTGACGCGATTTCCCCGAGATCGAACAGCACACTGTGCGTTTTGAACAGTGTCTCCACATAGACCGTCGGGTCGCCGTAGCGACCGTTGACCAGGCTCGGATGGAAGATCGGTCGCATGACAAACTATTCTGCAGCAGGGTTTTCACGCGACTTGTGCGTCACTCTACCGTCACGGCCCAAGGAACCCTCCTTCTATGCCAAGCTTCTATGCCAGGTCGATTTTGGTCAATGCTTGATGCACCTCCGGATTTAAGCAGATTTTTGGACTCCGCACCGGCCTAGATCGAGCGCGCATCGCGGTGCCATCGGTGCAATGATCATTCATTGCCATGATGGTGAACATGCATTCAAGAAAGTTTCTCGGTGTTCCCTGCAACAGGCCACGTCGGCATTCGTTTTATTCGCGGTACAACGAGTGGAGAGGAACAATGAGAAAACTCGCTTACGTGCTGGCCGCTTTGGCGATTGTCGCCGTCGGTGCGCCCACGGCCGCAAGCGCAGGCGGATTCGGCGTCTATGTGGGCGGCGATCGGGACTATTACGGCGACCGTTACTACGGCGGTCCCCGTTTCGGATTCTATGAACGCGATCGTGGCCTGCATCGCGGATGGTATCACCGCAACTATTATGGCGACCGAGGCGTCGTCATCCGGCGTCATTACTGGGACGACTAGTGAAGACGCTGACTAGTGAAAATGGCCCCCCTCCAAGGGGGCCATTTTTCGTCTGATCGGCCGAGCGTCTATCCTCAATTCGTAATCTTGTAGCCCGTCTCTTTCACGATCGGCTGCCAGAAGGCGGTGTTGGCGGCGAGTTCCTTCGTCAGGCCTTCCGGCGTCGAGCCCACCGGGATCAGGCCGATGGCGCTGAGCTTTTCCTTGACCTCCGGCTTGGCGAGCGCGGCGGCGGCCGCTTCGCTCAGCTTTTTTGCAAAATCCAGCGGAGCGCCTGCCGGCAGCCACATGCCGTACCAGGCATCCGCCACCAGATCGACGCCGCTCTCCCGCAGGGTCTGCGCCTCCGGCAAGAACGGCGAACGAGCCGCGCTGCCGACCGCGAGAATGCGGACGTTGCCGGCGCGATGCTGCGGGATGGCATCGGTCAGCGTGGAAATCGCGAACGGCATATGGCCGCCGACGAGGTCGTTGATGATCGGCGCGCTGCCACGATAGGCCACGCGGGTCAGCTTGACGCCGAGCGCCTGCTCGAGCCGAGATCCCGTAAAATGCGGAATGGTGCCGTTGCTGGGCACGCCGAACGTCGCCTTGTCCGGATTGGCTTTCAGCCAGGCAACGAACTGCTTGAAGTCCTTGACGTCGGCCGGGACGGCTGTACCGACGAACACACAGAACTCGAAGCGCGTGAGCTGGCTGACCGGCACGAAATCCTTTGCCGCGTCGAAGCTCGGTGTGGTCTCGACCATCGGCAGCAGATACATCGTCGGCCCCGTGGTGACGAGGATGGTGCTGCCGTCGGGAGGAGCCCCCTTCACCGCCTTGATGCCGATCAGTCCATCGCCGCCGGTCCGGTTCTCGACGATGATGTTGCGATCGAGCAATGGGGCGATGTGCTGCGCCAGCAGCCGGCAAAGCGCATCCCCGCCGCCGCCGGCCGCAAACGGAAAGATGATCCTGGTCAGCGGCCCGGCCTGCGCGAACGCCTTGCCTGTCACCGCGACCAACGAACATGCGGCGCTTCCGGCCAGAAAATCTCGGCGTTTCATCCTGTCTCCTCCCAGCACGCTATAATTGTTCACCGGCCTGTACGCCGAGGCGAGCCGGGCCTCAGGCCAGCACCGTCTCGACCACCGTCATTATTCCGATCGCGATCGTGGCAAGGCCGACGGCCCCCTGCAGGCCGCGGTTAGCCCAGGTAAGCGAGCGCGCAGAGACCGCAAGCGGCACCGCGATCACTGTCGACAGCGCCCCCATGCCGATCATCGAGCCGACTCCGAACAGCGCGACATAGCCGAGCCCAACGGCGGGGCTGGAGGCCTGCGTCACCGCGAGCACCAGAAGCGCAGCTGAGCCTGCCATGCCGTGCATCAACCCGACCAGCAGGGTCCGCCAGCGGAAGCCGTGGTCATGCGCGTGCGCCGCGCGGGCGTGCGGCGTGGTTTCACCGGCATGGCTATGGGCGTGGAAATGCACCGTGCCGTCGTCATGGCCGTGCCGGTGGAAATGCACGCGGTCGCGCCACAGCCGCCACAGCACATGCGCCCCGAGGCCGACCAGCATCAGGCCGACGGCGGTCTCGATCGGGCGGGCAAAACCGTCCGGAATCGCGCGGCCGAGCAGGATGGCAGCGCCGGTAAAGACGAACAGAGTGAGCGTGTGGCCGAGCCCCCAGGTCAGCCCGTGCTTGACGATATCGGCGACATGGCTGCGGCGTGCGGCGATGCTGGAGACGGCGGCAATATGATCGGCTTCGAGCGCATGCTGCATGCCCAGCAAGAACCCCAGCCCCAGAATTCCGAACATACGCCCCCTGCTCGCTGTATCAGTTGAAGTCCGGCTCAAGCCCGAACTTCTCATTTTGGATTTTGCCTGCGTCTTCTTCACACGAACCGGTAGCCCGCCCGCGGGTCAAGTCCGAGCCAGGCTCGCTCGAAAACGCCATGAAATACCAGCTGGAAGTCTTTGTCAGGTCAAGACTTCATCGAACAGGCTTTTCATCGACGCCCAGGAGCGGCGGTCGGCCTGCTCGTTGCAGACGCGGCGCGCATCATCGAACCGTCGGCAGCCGGGTTGGTGAACCCGTGCAGCGTGTTGCCGTAGGAAATGACGGTAATCGACGTCGCGCGTCTGCGTGCATTTCCCTGAATTTCTCGTGGCTGATCAACCGGCGGCGGACGGAACTTCACACCAGTGTGGAGATCGCACAACCGAAATTGCAAGGTCTCGCGCCGATCCGCGCAGGGCATCACGCTGGTTTGTCTCGGCGCGCGCGCCTGCCGAGGAACGATCAAGCATATGCACGATTGGCTCGCGTCTCCCCGCAATGGAGTACTCCCCATGACAAGATATGGAATGCTAGCCGCCGCGATCTTCGCTTCCGCGCTGGCAACCCCCGCCTTGGCGCAGCAGGTCATCTACAATCCCGGCTATTGCGCGCAGTTCTATCCGAACGCCAATTGCCAGAATCGGGGACCGGGAAGCCCCTATGGCAGCAGCTACTACCAGCGGCAGGCCTATCAAGACCGCGCCTGGCGCAACAGCTATAACCGTTATGACAACAGTGGCTTCTGGCCCGCCGATGTCGCAGCCGGCGTCGGCGGCGGCGCGGTCGGCACTGCGGCTGCGATCGCCACTGCCCCGGCCGCCATCGCCGCCCCGATCGGCGGCGACGAATACGCCCGGCGCAACGGCTTTGTCTGCACCCCCGGCACCTGGTTCCGCGGCGACGACGGCCGCAGGCACATCTGCCAGTGAGACCAGCCGAATCAGCACGAAAAGGCGGCCGAAAGGCCGCCTTTTTCATGCGCGGCCGACGGCGAGAGACTCGCCGAGGTTCTGGCCCTTTGCGGACAAGTCTGGTATTCGAGCCGCGAAGATCGGCCCACGGCGGGAATATTTCACGCTCGCCTATCGCTTCAAATTCGCCGGCTTAGCTCAGCGGTAGAGCAGCGGTTTTGTAAACCGAAGGTCGGGGGTTCAATCCCCTCAGCCGGCACCATGTCCCAAGTCTCAAGGCACGCAGCACTCCGCTTTTTTTGTGCCCACTTCCGACAGCAGAGCTTTTCTTGCCGAGAGGAAGCCGCCGCTCGCGCGGCACGCTCCGAATCATGGAATGCACATGCCCTGAAAAAGTAAAAACCTCCGGCAGGGCATTGCCGGAGGTTTCGGAGGTTTATCATGAAGGAGTATTGCGCCCCTTCAAGATCAACAGGCAGCCAGCTAGCAACTGACCACTTGAGCCCATATTAGATTATATAATTACATGAGTAAATCACATTTTTCCATTTTTTATCGTTTCCAGACTTTTTCTGGTAGTCCACCGATCTCTTTCCGCCGTCTACGCATCACCTGATGCCGGGCCAGCATTTGCGAAGATGAGCATCAGACAAAGAAAAACCCCCGGCAGTTGCCTGCCGGGGGTTCTCCTAGTGTTTCAAGTCTTTCGGGATCAGAAGTTGCGCTGAGCGCGAACGTTCAGGAACACCGTGCTCTGGTCCTTGAACTCGTACAGAGCATTCGGCTTCGGAGCAGTCGCGGTGAACGTCGAGCTGCCAGCCATCTTCTGGTCGAGGAAGAATGCGCCGACTTCAGCCGAGAACGTCAGGTTCTTGACGGGAGTCCAGCGGGTGACCACACCAACCTGGGCGATGTTGTAGTCCGGGTTGCAGCTGTAGGTACCGTTACCAGCAACACCGGTCTGACCGGCGTGAGTTGCCGCGAAGGCTGCGCAGTAGACGCCCTTGGCGGACGCGATGCCAGCCAGGTTGTCGTTGGCACCACCGTCATAACGGACGGAGGCGTAGCTGCCCCAGAGGCTGGTCGACCAGTAGGGATCCCAGTTGTGGTTGAACGCACCACGGATACCCCAAGCCGAGGTCAGGATGATGCCGTTCGTGACGCCCGGCAGGTACAGGCCGTCGGAGACGGCACCGAAGCCAACGCTCTGGTAGCCGCCGGCAATGCCGGTGTCACCGAACATCGCGAAGTTCGGCGACCCGCCGCTCGTCGAGATCACAGCCTTGGTGGCACCCTTGGCGTAGGTGGCGTCGATCTTGATGTCGTCGCCCGCACCGGTCGGGAGGTTCTTGATCTGCAAGGCAGCCGTCACCGCACCGCCCCACTTGTCTTCGGGGTGACCGGAGATTTCCGACAGGTTGGTCGGAGCGCCGCCGGCGCCGAGGGTGTTGTAGGTAGCGCTCACGAGGTGAGCCATACCTGAAATCTGGAACAGACCCCAAGCCTGGTCGACGCGGATGTTACCGACGATGTCGGGAGCGTGCACGCCGCTGTAGGCGTTGGTGCCGACACCGTTGACATTGATGCCGTTGGCAATGTTCCAGACCGCAGTGCGGTTGAAGACGGACGGATCATCGAGACCGATGGTGGCCGACACGCCGTTGCCGAACTGGGCGGTGTACTGGATGTTGTTGACGCCGGTGACGTAGTCCGGACCGCCCATCAGGTACGAGTTGTTGTTGCCCGGATAGCCATTCCACGGGGTCGCGTAGGCCGAAGCCGACTTACCGAAGGTGAAACCAGCGAACTGGATGAACACCATTTCAACCGCGACATAGCCGCCGCCTGCCGTGGAGAGCAGCGCGTTGTTGAGGGGCTGGCCGGTGGTGGCGGCAGTGCCCGGGTTGGTCGTTCCGAAGTTCTGGAACTGGAAGTCGGCCTGACCGAAGGTGCGGACAACGCCGTATTCGGTGGCGGTACGGGTATCAACCGTCAGCGCCATACGAGAACGGGAGAGGAAGTAATCGCGGTAGCGATTGCCCTGGCCGCCGTCGCCGTTATAGAACGGACCGCCATAGACGCCGCCGTTGAACGTGGTGTCAACGCGCAGATAACCACCCAGCTTGATGCAGGTGTCGGTGCCCGGGATGTAGAAGAAACCCGCGCCATACAGGGAGCAGATCCTCACGTACTCGACCGCTTTGGCCTTGACCGGAAGATCGGCCGCCTGCGCCCCGCTCATGGCGATCAGACCCGCCGCTGAGCCGAGAACAAGGCTCTTGATCATATTCATGTTAAACCTCCAAGTTGCTCTCTGCAGAACGAGGGCGGACCTCTGACTTATCCCCCAGAGGACGGCCCGCCCCCGTTCATGAAAACCGCTCAGTCGCTTCGCGCCTTCGGACACACCCGCATGAACGCGAGGGACTTAAGCGAACCACCAAAACGGAACGATCGAGGACCCCCCTGACCGTCTTCAGAACTATGCATGCGCAACTTACGTAATCAAAATACTTTATGAACTCAGCTATATCGATACCAAACGACTGTGTCGCCGGTGCCACACAGCCCCAAAGGCCAATTTGCTTCCGAAATGGCGCATGTACTCTCCGCAATTGGATGAATTTGTTATGAAATCAGCTAAGCTGCTTCGGGCAGACTTGGAGCTGGAAGCGCCATGGGACAGGAAACCCGGAAGGGACCGGACTCGCCAAGCCGCGCCAAGCGCGGAGCCTCGCATGAGTTCGGCGGGCAGAATCACGACATCGCCCGGCAGTTCGCCTGGGAGATCGCCGCCATCAACGTGCATCTCCAGGAGATTCGCTATTTCTGGGCAAAAGCCCTCGGCATCAGCGGCCCGCAATGGATGATCCTGATGGCGCTGGCCGATCTGGATCAGGGAGAGGGCGTACCGGTGAAGGTGGTGTCAAAGATGCTCCACGTTGACCCGTCCTTCGTAACGACCCAGTCGAAAATGCTCGAGAAGAAAGGCTTCATGCGCCGGAAGGCATCGGAGGACGATGCCAGGGTCGTGCAGATGTCCCTGACAGACAAGACCTATAAGCACATCGCAAGCCTGGCTTCTCAGCAGGAGGAGCTCAACAACTTCATCTTTGCGGAGTTCAGTGACCGTGAACTCAGCGAGTTTACCAGCAAACTCTCGGCACTGAAGAACCGCCTTGAGAAGGCCAGCCTGAAGGTTGCCATAGGCATATGAATTGCTGCCGCCCGGCTAAAGCGCGATGAGTTTTCTTCGAAGCATCATCCCGTTTTATCTTTTTGTTTGAGCGTGATCTCCGCGCAAACGCGTTCGCGTTTATCGCGAGGAAAAACCGCTACGCGGCCCTGCGGGTCCGGATCAAGCTCTAGTTCGTTGCCAACTTGAGACGGTCGGCCATCCAGTCGAAAATGAACTCGTTGGCGAGCGTGGGATTGTCGCTATGCCCTTGCGCGGAGGCCGTTTCGGAGCCCTCGAAGATTTTTAGTGAAATGTCGGGCTGATCGACCTTCAACCGTTCGAACAGATGGGTCGCGCGGTCGCTTTCGAGCCAGCCCTCTGCGCCCAAGGTAATCAGGACTGGGCAGCGGAATTTTCGCCTGAGCCAGCCGCCGTCAGCCCCAGCATTCCCGGGGCCCGACGGAAGACGGCCCATCAGAAAAGCCCGCTCCTGCATATCCCAAATTCCGCCGTCGCAAACCGCCGCGGTGAAACGATTGTCGAGAGCGACGCCGCGCGCCACAAAGGAAGATCCTGCCCCGTCACCGAGAATTCCTATCCGGTGTTCGTCGATATCATCCCTCATCGTGAGGTAGTCCACTACGTGGCTGATCGACGTTTCCAGGTCGGGGGGAGCAACGACGTCTTCGAATTTGGTGCTTGCGTCCGAGCCAAACAGGTCCACCGCCAGCAGCGACATTCCCCGCTCGCGGGCGTAGCGCGCGACCTTGAAGAGATATTCCTCCTTCCGATGCCCCGGGTCGCCCATGCATATGACGACAGGTCCGCGACCAGAAGTTGCCGCTGGCAAAAAATATCCTTCCAGCGCGTGACCTTCCTGCCAGGGAATCTCCACGACCTCGCCGGCAGGCGTCAAATGTGAGATGTAGCGGCGAGCGCAGACTCGCATGGCTTCGATTGCGCCCTGCTGCTTCTTGTCGGCGATATCGAATGCGAACGCTGACACCTGATAATAATTGAGGGCGCGGAGCCAGTTGCTTTGTGCGGTCAGTACATGACCTCGCTCCAGGGAAGCGTTGGCGCGCGCATTGTTGGCTTCCGCCATCCTCGTCCATTCCCGATACCAGGACTCGCCGCCGTCGCTTGGATCAATTCGGCTAGCAGCAAGGAAGCATTCGGATATCAACGAGCCGCCTTCCTGGGCCATGCCGAGCAGCTTCACGAATTCGATCGAGAATTCTTCGTAGTCAGGCCATTGAATCCAGCCTCCCGGACTAAAATGAACGTTCATGTCAGTAACAGAATCCGCACAGCGACAGCTCAACCTGCCGGGTTATCATGTTGTATAAATGCAACCATTGTATGTATGCAAGCATACATATGGATAGTTTCGAGGGTTAGCCAGCGCTTCGGCCGGCAATTTTGTTTGGGGCAACTCATATCGGACCAGGCTCGCGCACTGGTAAAAGCTCGCGGATCACCTGCTCGTTAAAAGTGCAGTTCCAGCATGGTTCTCGGATCGCACCCTGCACTTGCTCCGCTCGCCGCTGACGCGCCAGGAACCAGGGCCCGCTCCTTACGTTTTCCTTCCATGAGAATTCGCGAAGAAAACTGCAACATGGTTCTGCTGGCTGCCGTCACATTGGTCAGCGTGGCGATTGCAGGAGGCGCGATGCTGTTTGGGCTGGATGACCAGCCGGTTCGGCTCGCCGATCGAGCCACCGGCGTCGAGCAGGCTCCGACAGCCGACAAGCGCATCATCTATGTCAACGACCAGCCGCCGGTCCGCGTGATCGGCGCGCCCTTCGTCCCGAACACAAATCCCCGCGAACGCTAGCGCCGGCATTAAACAACCCGCGCTTGCAGGAGTGACATCGTCGCTCGGCGTGACGCCCGCATCTGCCCGCCAGCAGACCGAACTGTCACCGTTTTGTCACCTTGCGCGCAAAAGCAAAGGTGTTATCCACCGTTACCTCCGCGGCCGCTTGATTCCACAAAAGCCGTTTGATGGAGTGGCTTGGGCCGAGGTGTTTCCATGAAATGGATGAAGGAACGCGATCTCCTGATCGCGCAGACGATGGCGTTCGTGCAATCGGTAACCGGCAAGATGCCGGAGGCCGAGAAGACGATCGCAGCGCCGGTTGCCCTGCCCGCCGTCGAGCTAGTCGAGTCCGCCCGCGCAGCCGCGCCATTGCCCGACATGCCGTTGCCTGTCATGCCGTTGCCCGACATCAACACTGTGTTGGTAGAGACGACGCCCGCCGTCCCCGCGCCAATCGACATGTCGAAGGAGCTATCAAGGCCTGCTCCCCTCCCGCGTCTCGACCTGCGAGACGATTTCCAGGCCGAGATCAGGGCGCGGGTCGCGAATTTCCGCGCTCATCAAGAGCGGTTCAACCGCGAGCGGGAGGCCTATTGCAGCGCGACCATGGCCAGGGTGCACGCCTCGCTCCGGGAAGGAGAGCCGCCGACGAAGTAGACGTTAGACGCCGGACCGCCCTCCCCGATATGCGTGCGACGTTCAGAGCCAAGCATAGACCAGCGCCATGTTGGCCGCGCAGGCGACCAGCAGGCAAACGGTCAGCGTGAGTTGAACACGCTGGCAGGAGGTCTGAAGGCTCGTTCTCATGGCCGGAACCATCCGGCGATTCTGGCCGGGGAGTCTCGGGGATTCTTTTTTCCGGGATTTACGGCTCGTTAAAGACTCAGAGACTCCACGAAAATGGGCCGAAACGAGCCAATTTGCTCCTGAAACAGCCTGTGGAATGGCGACATGGCAGCCAAGCCCGAAACCCGGACCTGGCTTCCGCGTTGACCGTTTTTACCGGAGCCGACAATGCCCTACGCGCTGTTCTCAAACGATGCCAAGCTCAGCAAGGCTTATCCCACCGCGGCCGATGTCTGGAAGATTGCCCAGAAGAGCGGCCTTGTGGTCGACGTTGTATCCGAGCGAGGCAATGCCGGCCCCCGTCCGGTGCTGGACCACGATTACGAGATCAAGCCGTGCCAGCTCGAGCCGCATGAAGACCCGGCCCGAAACAAGGCCGACGCCGAGCGCGACGCGCAGACGGAATTGCAGTTGGCGTCATAAGGCAGTTGGCGTCAAAAAGACGGTCGGACGCCAGACAAGCGACCAGCCTCGGCCTATGGGTCCTTCGCCGGGACGACATCCGAGCGGCAAATCGGATCTTACGGCGTCGCCGAGGCCAGCGATGCCTGTTCCGCAGACAGGGTGACACAGGCCTTGCGCCGCTGCAGTCCCCTGATCGCGCCGGTTACCTTGCGCACCTTGCCGACCCCGCATGAGGGATCCTGCACGAAGGCGATTTCATAGGGAGCAAGGATAAGCGGTTCGGATTTCAGGACAGTTTGGGCAAGGCACGGAGACGCCGCTGCGGAAATGATCAGCCCTAACGCAAAAGCACGCATGTTCGTTGTCCCACCAGCCGGCCGGAACCATAATATCGGATCATGACGAAAAGTTGCATGCAGCGCGAAATTTTTTTGCGACCGCTAAAACCTGCGTCGCACACTCGCCTTCCGCATTCCCAAAACAAAAAGGCCGGCGTGAAGCCGGCCTTTGCGCAGCTGATAGCAAAGTCGCTGTCAATATCTGGAAGCGGCAGGGCCACCCCAACCGAACCGGTAGTTCACGCCGACCTTGGCGGTGTGCTCGTCGTCGCGGAAGCTGCGGCCGGTGATGTCAGCCGGGCCTGAGGTGAAGGTGGTGCTGCCGAAATTATAGTACTGATACTCGGCCTTGGCCGACCAGTTCGGGGCGAACATGTATTCAAGGCCGCCACCGACGGTATAGCCGTCCTTGCGGTTGCCATTGGTGGTGAAGCCCGTCGGCACGCCGGCCACCGATACCCCGAGATTGTTACCGTCGCGCCAGCCGTAACCGCCCTTGGCGTAGAGCAGCGCCGGGCCCCAGGTGTAGCCGAGCCGGCCGGTCACCGAGCCGAGCTGGTCGGTGTTGGAGGTCACGACGGTGCCGCCCGGAAATACCGTGCCATTATTACCGCCGCCGGACAGCCAACTATATTGGGCTTCGGCACCCAGCACCCAGTTCGGCGCGAACTGATAGTCGAAGCCGCCCTGCACGCCGCCAAGGAAGCGGGCGTCGCTGCTCTGCAGGGAGTTGCTGCCTGCGAAGGCGCCGCCGACATGGCCGCCGAGATAGAATCCGGTCCAGTTATAGACCACCTGCGGCGCGGTATAGGCCGGCGCCTTGGTGTAGGGGCGCGGCGGCATATCGGCCGCAAAGGCTGGAGCCGCCATGGCGGCCAGCGCGGCAGCGCCGAGCAGTAACTTCTTCATCGTCTATCCCCGTTACGAACGTTGCGGATATCAATCCAAACAACGTGACCTCATTTAGGTTGCTTTGCGGCATTGGCCTGCGACCCGACGGCGCGCTGCTGTGACGGTAGAGCAACAAAGCGTTCCAGTTCCCTCGCATGTAAGGTTTTTTTCGAGGTTAACCGGGGGATTTCCCGCTTAGGTGATGTCGGGGATGAATAAAGCGAGGTTCAAGCATCGCCGAAAAGTGATCGGAATTCGTTCACGGTTCCGCCTCAGGAACGCCGCCAGAGGCGGGTGGCCGCCGGCGGCTGTATCCTCCCTCATCCTCGGTAACCCGCCACCTCGACGACGGCATCGGCAAACGCCTGCGGGGCTTCCTGCGGCGGGTTATGTCCGATCCCGCCGGTGAGCAGCCGGTGGACATATTTGCCGGAAAACTTCTTGGCATAGACGCTGGGGTCCGGATGGGGCGCGCCATTGGAGTCACCTTCCAGGGTGACGGTCGGGACCGAGATGACCGGAAACTCGGCCAGCCGCTTTTCCAGCTCGTCGTATTTGGCTTCGCCCGAGGCAAGGCCAAGCCGCCAGCGGTAATTGTGGATCACGATCGCGACGTGGTCGGGGTTGTCGAAAGACGCCGCGCTCCGCTCGAAAGTCGCGTCATCGAAACTCCACTTCGGCGAGGCGAGCTGCCAGATCAGCCTGGAAAACTCGCGACGGTATTTCTCGTAGCCGAGCCGGCCGCGCTCGGTCGCAAAATAGTACTGATACCACCATTGCAGTTCGGCCGACGGCGGCAGCGGCTTGGCGTTGGCCTGCTGGCTGCCGATCAGATACCCGCTGACCGAGACCAGCGCCTTGACGCGCTCCGGCCAGATCGCGGCGACGATGTCGGCGGTCCGCGCACCCCAGTCGAAGCCGGCCACTACCGCCTTTTCAATCTTGAGCGCGTCCATCAGCGCGATCACGTCATTGGCGAGCGCGCCCTGCTGGCCGTTACGCGGCGTATCGGCCGAGAGGAAGCGCGTCGTGCCATAGCCGCGCAGATACGGCACGATGACCCGGAAACCTGCCGATGCCAGCACCGGGGCCACATCGACGAAGGCGTAGATGTCGTAGGGCCAGCCATGCAGCAGGATGACGGCGGGACCATTGGTGGGCCCGGCTTCGGCGTAACCGATACTGAGGACGCCAGCATCGATCTGCTTCAGCGCGGCAAACGAGGTGTGCGTGCCCGGCTTGACCGCCCCTGCGCCGGATTTGGCGTCGCCGGACTGGGCGAACAGACCACCACTCAGGGCGAATGGTGCGGCGGCAAGGGTTATGGCGGCGGCGCTGAGGAAGCGGCGGCGGTCAGGCGTAACGGGCTGGGACATTAGATCTCGCTCCTACATCTTACACGATTAGATCGGACGCGATATAAATAACCCGTCCACGCAATGTCAATTGTTGCGATCTAATCGGATGCGACACAGATCATCACACTCTCGTGTGGGGCCGGGACCGGAGGAAGCTGGCAGCAAGGATCCGGCCGTCCAAGATTCTGCGCCCTCGACGTAAGCGCTACGTGAATCTAGCGCGTCATTTTCTCAAGTTCCGCGAACGGCGCATAGGCTACGCCGGCACAGGGCTCGGCAGCGTTTTCGATAATGCGGTCGAGCCGCCCATCGACAAAGAGGATGGCGCGTTCGCGCGGCTCGCGGTAGCCGCCCTCGGATTCGCGGGCGCTGAACCTCACGCAGACGAGATAGCGCTGCCGCCCGCCGATGACGCGCTCGACCGGCTCGGCCATGGCAGCGTCGCGCACACCGACGGGATTGTTGAGATAGGTCTTCAGAAACGCCAGCACTTCGGCGCGGTAATTTTTGGGAAATGGCTGGCTGGAGATGCCGCGATCTTCCGTAAAGGTGATCGGCTTGCCCTCGTCGCTGGCCGCGCAGGCCGAAAGCGCGATCGGCAATAACATGATCGCTGCGATTTTGACTGAACGCCCCAAGCAAACCTTCAAGCGAACTCTTCCCCTGCCCGATCGCCGTCTCTTAGACCGATCGGCGGCGGAATGGAATTCGCAACTCGGTTATCCCCTCACGCGGCTCTCGAAAAATTGAGCGCGCGCCAGCCCACGGCCATTAGCGAAGCAAATGGCGCGTGGGCTGGCCTGACATTCGCTGGCGCGGGGGCAATGGGGGCGAAACGCGCGCCGGCGAATCAGATTCAGCTACGCTTCGCGGAAGGCGTCACGTGCTTGACCGCGATGTGCGGCTTCGCATGCGTCTTCAGCGCGCCGATGTGCTTGTGGTGGCGGTGATGCCGGTAGTGCTTGTGATGGCGGCCCATTTTGGCATTGGCGTTCAGCGCCTTCGATTTGCCCTGCTCCGCCTTGATGACAGGCGCCTGCGCACTCTTGTTCACCGGAGCTTGAACGGTCTTGTTCGCCGGTGCCTGCGCGGTCTTGGCCGGCGTGCCGGCAAGTGCAGGCGCGGCGAGAACGGAAACGGCAACGAGCGCTGCGGAAATGGTCTTGAGCATGGTTATCTCCTTTTCCTTTTCCCTTGGGACCCG
The DNA here is from genome assembly GCF_056174665.1 of Bradyrhizobium sp. WYCCWR15520. Classification (NCBI taxonomy): domain Bacteria; kingdom Pseudomonadati; phylum Pseudomonadota; class Alphaproteobacteria; order Hyphomicrobiales; family Nitrobacteraceae; genus Bradyrhizobium; species Bradyrhizobium sp. WYCCWR15520. The sequence continues at coordinate 80,201 of NZ_JBWBWM010000009.1, read as the reverse complement.
CGGGCACTCCGGTCGAACGGAAGGGCTCGCCGATCATGCAAGCGACGCTAGCGGCCGCGCGCTGAACCCCTCCTGAATCGAACTTTCGGACTCCGTTCATCTGAATAGCTCCGTTCATCTGAATGACATCTTCGTCATGTCCGCTGACGACGGGCCGCCGATGAAAATTGGCGGAATCGCGGTGAAAGGCATCCGGGAATGTTTTCAACCGCCAGGTGTTCAAACCAACGGGCTTCGGTGTAGGATCGCCGGGCTGGCCATCAGGAGATATGCATGAATAAGTTAGCGATCAGGCTTTTGACTCTCGCAATGTTGTCGCTCACGCTTGCGGCAGCCCCTGTCGTTACCGTCGTTTACGCCGCGCCCGACAACGATCCACCGCCGCCGCCAAAGAAGAAGAAATCCAGCGAAGCCCGTCCCGGCAGCGAGACCGCTTTTGCCGACGGCTATCGCGCCGCTTACGCCACGATCTATGAGCGCCACGACTATGCTGCGGCGATCGCGCAATTGAAGGCACTCGGCCGTGACGACACAGCCGCCGTCGCCAATCTGATCGGCTATTCGTATCGTCAGCTCGGCGACTACAAGGTCTCGCAGATCTGGTACGAGCGCGCGCTGAAGGCCGATCCGAACCACGTCAAGACTTGGCAATATTATGGCCTGTGGCAGGTCGAACAGGGCAATCGCGATCAAGCGCAATTTCACCTGAACAAGATCGCTCAGCTCACCGGCACCTCGAGCGAGGAATATCGCTCGCTCGCCGCCGCGCTGGAAAAGGCCCCGGGCACGGGGCTTGTGTATTGAGGTATTGACGTTTCCCCGTCATTGCGAGCGAAGCGAAGCAATGCATTTCACGCCGCGACATGGGTTGCTTCGTCGCTTCGCTCCTCGCAATGACGAAGAAAAAGCCGGCGCAGTTGCAAGGACTGCGCCGGCTTTTTTGCTTTCGAATTTACTTCATCACCTTCTCGACTTCCGCACGAAACGCCTGACGCGTGGCGTCGCGCGAATAGAACATGTGGCCGCCGGGATAGACGACGAGTTTCACCCGGTCCGACCGCGCATAGGCCGGCAACTGGTCGAGAATGACCTTCGAGGCGAAATAAGGCGTCGCAAGATCGAACAGCCCATGGCTGACCAGCAATTTCATTTTCGGGTCGAGCGCCAGAATCTGGCGCAACTGTGAGACCGACTCGGCCGGTCCGCGGCCGAAATCCCAGGCCCTGTACACGGCCTCGTTGAGCAGGTGATACGAACCATCGGGGCGCCAGTTGAGTTTGCGCGTGGTGAGGTCGACGGCCGCGCTGGTCAGCGGCGCCATCAGGGAATCGCCGGACGGATCGCCGAAATGCGAGTAGTTCGAATCCGGATAGGGATCGATGCCCGAAACCGAGGCGTCGTAACGTCCGGTCACGCGGCCGTTGCTGCGGTCGAACTCCCTGCGGAATTCGCCGATTTCAAAACGGCCGGCAAGCCTGCGGCTGACCGCCTGATCAATGCCGGTCAATGACGCAACCTTGTCGGCCAGCCGCGTCGTCGCTTCCTTGTCGGCCTGTCCCTTGACGAGATCGGTCAGAAATTCGCCCTGCGCATAGCGCTCGACGTCGGCGAGGTCGGCGCGCGTCACCTTGCCTTCTCCCTTGGCCTCGCGCGCCACCGCCGCCATGCTCGGCAAAGTGTTCATGTATTGCAGGAGGCTCGAACCGGAGAAGTCGCGGTAGTCGAACAAGGGTGAAACAAGGATCAGCCCACGCACGCCGACGCCCTGCTGGGTCTGCAAATTGCGCACGATTTTCGGTCCGCGGATGCCGCCATAGCTTTCGCCCGCGACGAATTTCGGCGACTGCAGGCGGTCGTATTTCTCCAGCCAGCGCCGGATCACCAGCGCGACCGCGCTGACGTCGCCGTCAACGGAGTAGAACCGCTTGCGCGCGTCCTCGCCGGTCGCGACGAAGCGGCTGTAGCCGGTGCCGACGGGATCGATGAAGACGAGATCGGTGAAGTCGAGCCAGGTCTCGGCGTTGGGCAACAGATCAGGCGTTGCCGATGACACCGCGCCTTCACCCGCGATCGACACCCGCCAGGGACCGGCGGCGCCGAACTGCAGCCAGGCCGACGACGCGCCCGGGCCGCCATTGAACAGGAACGTCACCGGCCGGCTGCCGCGATCGGCGCCGTCGAGCTGGTAGGAGGTGTAGGCGATATCGGCCTGAGGCTCGCCCTTGTCGTCGAACAGCCGGATCGAGCCGGCGGTAGCGGTGAAGTTGAGCGTGCGGCCGGGCAGCGCCAGCGTCTGCCTGGTGGTCGAATCCGGCGGCAGGCGGTGCTGCTCGGCCGCAGACGGCGGCGGCGCGGCAGTACCCCGCCCGGCTCCACCCTTCTGGCCCGATGGCGACGGTGACGGCATAGCCGCGCCCGGCTGCTGCGAGGTGGGCGAACTCGCCTCCTCGGCGCGCGCGCTGCCTACGCAACACACGACCAGAAGGATGGCGGCAAGACGCATGGGGCGCGCCGCCGTGAAACGAAAAGCCATACCTTGCTCCCTGCGCGCACCCCGCGATCCAGCCGCTCCTTACGGATTCTGCCGCAAGACTGCGACAATGGGGTGGTGGTGCACAACACGGAGAAACCTGCCCGAAAATCACAATCCCGACAGCATCCCGTGAGAAAGTAGCCCGCCACGTCCGCTGATTGTCCCCGCCGGCGGTTAGGTGCTATCGGTCGGTTCCGCGGACGTATTTGCCCGGTTTTTTGATCCATCCATGAAACCATTCTGGCGCTGGCGCGACTAATGAACCTGCGCTTTTCAATGGGGTCCCAACAAATGAAACGTACGATTGCTGTCTGTCTCGGACTGCTGGCGCTGGCTTCTCCGGCAGCGGCAGATTCGCCGTCCGCGGTGGTCGAGGAAGTTCAGGGCAAGGTCACCGGCGCGGAGTTCATGGATTATGTGACGCCCAAGGCCGTCATCAAGGTCGGCGACGGCGGCTCCGTCATTCTCAGCTATCTGAAGTCATGCCGGCGCGAGACGATCAGCGGCGCCGGCACCATCGTCGTCGGCACCGAGGAGAGCGCCGTTCACCTCGCCGACGTCAAAGCCGAAAAGACCAATTGCGACGCCAACCAGGCGAACGTGACGACGCGGGAGACCAGCGGCGTCGCCGCCACCGTGCTGCGCAGCGTCGACAGCACCAAGGCAGCTTCCCTGCCGCAGCCACAGCTCACGCTTTACGGCGCCTCGCCATTGGTGGAAGCCAAGGGACGCGGCAAGCTGGTGATTCGGCGCCTCGACGTGCCGGATGAGCGTCAGGAAATTAGTCTGGGCGGCACCCAGCTCAAGGGACGGTTCCTCGATTTCGCCAGCGAGAACGTCGCGCTGGCGCCCGGCGGCCTCTACGCCGCCTCGTTCAAGTCGTCGAAAATCGTGTTCCGGGTGGATCCGCAGGCCAAGCCCGGCGCGACGCCGATTGTCGGCCGGCTGTTGCGGATGGAATAGGCGTGGCGGACCTTCCAGCTTGAGAGTAAGGCGCAGCACGCGCAACAGGATGGCGATCGCCGCCATCGCGCTGATTTGCGCCGCCGCGTCGGTTTCTCCCGCGGCCCGGCCGATCCGCGGGCTCTCCCTCGATATCCTCACGGCGCTGCGCTGGGATGTGTTCGGCCGAACGCAGGATCCCGCCGCTTCGCCGGCGGTCGTCGTCGCGATGGATGAGGAGAGCCTGCGTACCGCCCCGTTCAAGGACGCGCCGATGCTGACCTGGACCGGCGAGATCGGCCGCGTGCTGTCAGCGACGCTCGAAGGCGGCGCCAAGGTCGCCGGCTTCGACATGGTGATCCCGAAATCGATCGAGCAGTCGGAGATACCATTCGGCGAAGGCACGCTCGGCGAGAAGGTCCGCGGCTTCGACCGTGATTTTCTTCGCGCACTTGCCGGTGCGTCGGCGAACGGCAAGGTGGTGCTGGGAGAAATCCTGGGCGGCAACCAGCCGGTCCGGCCGTCGCCGGGGCAGCGCGTCGCGGTTCGCCAGCAGCAGAACATCCGCCCGCTCAACGTCCACGTCGACAGCGACGATATCCTGCGGCGCATGCCGCTGAGTTTTGCCGTCAACGGCACGAGGGTGCCCTCGATGGCGGTCGAGTTGGCCTCGCGGGCGCTGGGCGCTGCCCCCGAATTCGACGAGCGCGGCAGGCTGACGCTCGCCGGCTACCAGGTTCCGGGCCGCGTGCCGAACACGATGACGCTGAATTTCGAAGGCGGCGGCGACGACATTCCGACCTTCACCTTTGCCGATCTGCGCGCCTGCGCGGTCAAGAACGACAAGGACTATTTCCGGCGCTGGTTCGCCGGCAAGGTCGTGATCTTCGGCAGCGTTCTCGACATCGAGGACCGTCAGCAGACGTCCAAGCGCTTTGCCACCGGCATTGAGGGCGCGCGCGTCCAGCGCTGCACGAACGAGAGCACGCCGGTCCCAGCCAGCTTCAAGAAGAGCACGATTGCAGGCGTCTATATCCATGCCACGGCCGTCAACAACCTGATCGCGCGCAATGGCGTGATCGAACCCGGTCCGCTTCCCCGTCTGCTTATCGCGAGCCTGATTGCCGCGCTCGCCGCGGCCGCTGCCTGGCTGTTCCGGCCCGTCATCGCCTTCGCGGCCTGGACGGGCATGATCGTGCTTGGCGTGGCGGTTGCGACCATCGCCTTCAACCATGCGCTGGCGCTGCCGGTGGTCGAACCGTTCCTGGCCAGCCTTGCAGCGTTGTCCGCCACGATCGGCTTCCGCTTTGTCGTCGCGGACAAGGACCGCCGCCTGCTGCAAAAGAGCTTTGCGCTCTATCTCGCCCCGCACGTCATCAACCGCATGCTGTCGTCGAACAAATTGCCTGAGCTCGGCGGCGAGACCCGCAACGTGACGGTGTTCTTCTCCGACATCGAAGGATTTTCGCTGATCGCGGAAAAGATGTCGCCCGACGGCCTGATGGAGCTGATGAACGAATATCTGTCGGCGATGACCGACGTCATCGAGAGCCATGGCGGATATGTCGACAAATATATCGGCGACTCCGTCGTGGCGGTGTTCGGCGCGCCGGCCGACGATCCCGATCATGCCGCCAATGCTGCGCGCGCCGCGCTGGACTGCTGCAAGCAGCTTGCCGAACTCAACGCTTCTTCACCACTCTTCCAGGAATACCGACTGGCACAGCGGATCGGCATCAATTCCGGCGAGGCGCTGGTCGGCAATTTCGGATCGCGGCGACGCTTCAACTACTCCGTGATGAGCGACGCCGTAAACCTGGCGTCGCGGCTGGAGGGCGCCAACAAATTCTACGGCACCACCGTGATCGCTTCCGAGACCACGGTTGCGCTGGCCGGCGAGGCCTTCGCCTGGCGCGAACTCGACGCCATCAGGGTCAAGGGACGAACCCAGGCGCTGAAAATCTACCAGTTGCTGGCACTGGCGGCCGGGCTGACGCCCGCGCAGCAGACATTGATCGCCAACTACGCCGACGGGCTGGCGCACTGGCGGGCCCGCGAATTCGAACGCGCCGCCGAGTGTTTCGGCCATTCGGCCGATATCGACCGCCCTGCGGCGTTGTTTGCCGCGCGGGCCCGGGAATTGGCCCAGAATCCGCCGGGCCCGGACTGGGACCCGATCCGGACATTGCAGGAAAAATGACATCCCGATGACCGCCGGTTTACGTTACCGGCGCGAAAGGGCGGTCCGGCCATCTCGACAAGCCCCGACAAGGTGTATAGACGAGCGCGGCGCAATCCGGCGCCAGCTGTGAGTTCGTCTTCCCATGGCCACTTCCAAGCGATACGACCGGATCGCCTTCGTCGCGAGCGCAAGCGCCGAGGCGCAGGCCGCGCTGGCGCAGCTCGTCAAGCTCTACGGCAACCACGCCTCCGCCGATGCCGACGTCGTGGTGGCGCTCGGCGGCGATGGATTGATGCTGCAGACGCTGCACGCCCATATGCGCTCCGGCAAGCCGATCTATGGCATGCATCGCGGCACCGTCGGCTTCCTGATGAACGAATTCACCACGCACGATTTGCACACGCGGCTGGCAGCGGCCCGGGAATCCCTGATCAATCCGCTGCTGATGCGCGCCACCGACGTGCATGGCGCGGTGCATCTGCATCACGCCATCAACGAGGTCGCGCTGTTTCGCCAGACCAACCAGGCCGCGCATTTGCGCATCCTGATCGACGAACACGAGCGGATGGCGGAATTGATCGCCGACGGCATCCTGGTGGCGACGCCGGCCGGCTCCACCGCCTATAACCTGTCAGCGCAGGGACCGATCCTGCCGATCAACGCCGCGCTGCTGGCGCTGACCCCGATCAGCGCGTTCCGCCCCAGACGCTGGCGCGGCGCCCTGCTCCCGAACTCCGCCTTCGTGGTGATCGAGGTGCTCGAGGGCGAAAAGCGCCCCGTCGCCGCCGCCGCCGACCATGACGACGTGCGCGACGTCCGCCGCGTCGAGGTGCTCTCGGACAAGACGATCTCGATGCGGATGCTGTTCGACCCCGGTCACAGCCTCGAGGAACGCATTCTGCGCGAGCAGTTCGGGTCCTGACGCCGTCGGGGGCTGGCTTGGAACTGAATCCCCTGTCTGAAAATGGTGTCGCGCAAGTCCAATACGCCCGCTTCGCAACCATTCCTTAACGGCCGCCGCGATATGGTTAACGCCAGTATACCGTTTTGCTGGGCCGGGCCGGACCATGTATCGCATCGACTTCAACAAGCTGCGATTTCTGATTTGCGACGACAATCCGCATATGCGCCGCATCCTGCGGACGTTGCTGCATTCGTTCGGCGCGCGCGAAGTCTATGAGGCCGAGGACGGCGCCACTGCGCTCGAAATGTACAGCCACTACGTGCCCGACATCGTCATCACCGATTGGGCGATGCCGATCTTCGACGGCCTCGAACTGGCGCAGATGATCCGGCAGCCGGAATCCAAGGGCAATCCCTACGCCCCCATCATCATGCTGACCGGACATTCGGAGAAGCGGCGCGTGACGGTCGCGCGCGACGCCGGCGTCACCGAGTTTCTGGCCAAGCCGATCTCGGCCAAGGGCCTCTACCAGCGCATCCTCAACGTCGTCGCCAGCCCGCGTCCCTTCATCAAGACCAAGACCTATTTCGGCCCGGACCGCCGGCGCAACACCAACAACACCTATATCGGCCCCGAGCGCCGCGTCGGCGGCGAGGTGGAAGTGATGCAGCAGCCGTCGCTGCTCGACAAAGCGCGTTCGAACGTCTAGCGCGAGCCTGGAGAGACCATCATGGCCAAAGAAAAGCTAGGCACGATACAGGTCAAATCGTTTGCCGATCACCACGTGATCACGCAGCCCAATCCGCTACGCAAGGTGCTGCTGCGCGTTCCCGAATCCGATCTCGACGATCCCGTTGGGCGCGCGGAAAAGGCGCTCGCGGGATTGTCCGGCGAATTCAAGACGTGGATGGCGATCGAGGCCGACCGTCTCTCTGCCGCGCACGCGGTCATCCTCCGCGACGGATTCACCGTCGACAACCGCGAAGAACTGTTTCGCGCCGCCCATGACATCAAGGGCGACGCCGCCACTTTCGGCTTCCCTTCCGCTGGAGCTGCCGCCGAAAGCCTGTGCCGCATCATCGAACACGCGCCCGACCTCGACCAGGTCCCGCCCGAGCTGATCACCCACCACATCAACGCCATTCAGGCGATCGTGCGCGAACGCACCAAGCTCGACACCGCCGTGATGGCTAGCAAGCTCAGCAAGCAACTGCGCGGCGTCGCAGACGAGTTTTTGCTGAAGGTCAACCGCGACCGACCCGAGCATCTCGAAGCGATCCTGGCGCCGAGCATCGTTCCGGCGGAGTAGGACAAAACGGGATTTCTCCACGCGTCGTCCCCGCGAACGCAGCGACCCATACGCCGCGGCTTCTCGATTTAAAACATGCTGGTCGATGACTTCACGTAACCACAACGGCTGTGGTTATGGGTCCCTGCGTTCGCAGGGACGACACCGAATGTGTTGCTGCAGCTTCGTAGGGTGGGTAAAGGCGTTCTTGCGTCGTGCCCACCATCCTTTGCGCTGCTAGAAATGGTGGGCACGCTTCGCTTTGCCCACCCTACAAGATCTACGAAATCTTCGGATCTTACGCCGCGATCAGATCGCGCACGGGCGGCACGAACGCTTCGTCGGCGACCAGTTCCTCGCAGAACATGCGGGCTTCCTCGCGCGCGGACTCGGTCGCAAAACGCCGCAGCAGGATCAACAACGGCTCGGCAGCCTTGCGGTCGGTCTCGCAATAGGTCAGCACGCGCTCGACCATGCGGCGGCGCAATCTTGCGGCGCCGCCGACCGTATCGACAAAACCGGTCTCATGGCTGACCTCGAGCGCGATGCGGAAGGCGCCGAACGTCGATTCGGGGAAGCCGGCACGGATCAGGAGCGCCTGCAGGCTGGCGCCGCCGCGGTCGTGCAGCAGCGCGGTGACGCGGGCCAGCGGCAGGTCGGCCAGTTCGGCGAGCGAAGCATCGAACAGGTCGAGATTGCCCGACAACAGCGCGCGCAGGATCAGGCCCGCGGTCAGTTGCCCGGTGGCGCGCAGGTGCCGGATCAGCCCGGCCATGTCCTCGCCGCGCGAACGCGCCGCGATGTTCACGGCCGAGCGTTCGCGCGCCTCGCTCGCGAGCCGCCCAGCCCGGTCGGCGCTCAGCCAGTTCCGCGCGACGACGAATTGCGCCAGCGTCTCGGAGAGTTTGGCAACCAGTGCCGCGCGGGTCGCGGCGGGCAAGCCTTCGAGCACCAACATCGATTCCCTGATCGCGGCGAGATGGCCGTGACGTTCGACGATGCGGTCCCAGGAAAACGGCGCCAGCTCAGCATAGGCGTTTTCGATCAGTTCGAGCGCTGCGGCCGCCGAGCCGACTTCGGCAATCGCGGCCGACACCGAAGGCGGCAGATGGAGGCGGCGCGCGATGGCGCATTGCATGTCGCTGTTGCCGGTGGCGACGATGTCGACGAGGTCGGCATCGATCAGAAGCGGCGAATGTTCGAGGACGGGAAGCGCGATCGAGGGCTGATCGAGCGATAGCGCCTGCACGATCGCGGCCGGCGCATCCGAACTGCGAGCGAAGACTTCCGCCATCGCCTGGCGAACCAGCGGCGACGGATCATCGAGCTGCATCAGAAGCGCGCCTTCGGCGGCGATGCGGTCGTCGTCGCTGAGATCTGAAATCAACCAGGCCCGCGCCAACGCCCGCGTCGCCTCTGCCCGCTCGCCTGCCGGAGCGGTACGAATCCAACTGATGAACTGCCGAACGATCATGGTCCTGGCTACGCAACCTCAAACGACACCGGAACGCGATGCCACTATTAGAAAAAATAAACCATGACGCTTAACAAAGGGTTCACCATAAACGGCTGGTATTATTGACGTTTTGTTAAGGGAGGGACAACGCCTCGTTAATGTTTTAGGACCGCGTCGCGATAATGGATGCTTTCCTCTCCCGTTTTTTCCGGGAGCCGACCACGATGAAGATCGCCGAAGCGCTCGAGCGGTTCACCAGAAGATGGGCGTTGGTACATCCGGTAGGGAAATCCCGCGTAGCAACCCTGCTCCATCGCTCACCATTGTCGACGGCGTGCGCCAAAGAGCTTCGTGCTTTCCGGTGAACAACTCGGGCCCGACGCGAGCGAACGAAGAATCCGGCGGCCCCTTCGTGACAGGCACGTCCAAAAGCCTTCGTATCCTGCCGGACACCCTCCTCTGTCGCTAGCTTGAGAACGTGCCGTTGCGGTCGCTGAACAGATCGAGCCTTCCGGGGGCGCGGACCTCGGGCTTGTGGCCCGACAATGCCGTGCTCGTGGAAGCAACCGAGGTTGCTGGCGCAACCGAGGTTGCTGGCGTAACCGAGGTCAGCGACGAATTGCTGCCCCACAATTCCTGCACCGCGGGCGAGATCGGCTGGGTGCGTTCGCCGGCCTGGAACAGCGAGCGGAAGATCGGCTCCGTCGAGGCCGAGGCGGTCTGCGACGCTGCTGCGACCGGCGTCACGGCGCGTTGATCCGGGAAGCTCGAGAGATAGGCCGCGTTGTCGATTGCGGTTGCCATTGGCGCGGCGCTACTCGCCACCGCGACGCGCCTTGGCAGGTCGCCGCCTGCGGCCGCCATCGCCGTGCGCGTCACCGGCGAGTTGGCGGCAGCCACGTAGCGCGTGCTCAGCACCGAATAGACCTCGGAGACGCTGCGCGGCTGCCCGGAGCGGTCATAGAAGATCGATTGGTTGGCCGCCGCTGCATTCGGAAACATCCGCACGGCGGAGGCGTTCGGATTGTCCTCGGCGCTCTGGATCAGTTTGCCGGCGCCGCCGACGCCCATGAAATGCGCCATATAGAGTTCGGCGTCGGTCGGGCGGCGGCCGATCTTGCCGGTCAGCTTGAAGCTGTTGGATTGCGTCAGCACCCCCGCCATCGCCGACGCGGCCTCAGGATCGTCGCGCAGCCGCATGATCGAGGCGCGCGCGGTGGGATCGTCGACCGAATAGCGGCCGTCGGAATTTTTGGTGATGGCGTCGGCATATTTATCGTAGCCGAGATGAGGTCCCGCCTCCTTCACCGTGCCGAGCCAGGTCTGGTCGATGAACTGAAACAGCCCGCGCGCCGACGAGGTGGTGGCGGCCGCCTTCGGGTTGAAATTGGATTCCATCTTCGCGGTGGCAAGCAGGTATTCGAAGCTGGCGCCGGTGGTCGAGGCCGCCTGCTTGATCGAGCCCGCGATCCTCGCGCGCGTGGGATCGACACCTGCCGCAGCCGTGGCGCTTGTTGTGTCGACCGCCATGTCTCCGCTGCCCCGCTCCTCGCGAAATCTCGCGCGGGCTCATAAGGCCCCGGCAATCAGGACCTCCGCGGTCGAGACTGCCGCAATCATGGTTAATGGCGGGTTAAGGGCGCTCGTGCCGGTCGTTCCGGGAATAACGAGGTCACTTGCGATAAACCTTGCCTGGATCGAACTGCCGGTCAGCATCGACGAACGACAGGCGCGTGCCGCCATCGGCTGTGTCGACCTTGCGGTAGAAGCATGAGTGCCGGCCGGTGTGGCATGCGGCGCCGGTCTGCTCGACACGGATCCAGACCGCGTCCTGATCGCAATCGGTGCGCATCTCGACCACGCGCTGGGTCTGACCCGACGTCTCACCTTTTCGCCACAACGCATTGCGCGAGCGGCTGAAGTACCAGGCATCGCCTGTCGCGATCGTCTTCCGCAGCGCCTCGTCGTTCATGTGCGCAACCATCAGCACGTCGCCGGTTGCAGCGTCGGTCGCCACGCAGGTCACTAGGCCCGACGCGTCGAATTTGGGCTGGAAGGCCAGCCCCTCTTCGCGCTCGTTGACAGTTGCTGATGTCGACACGGTATTCCTCGCGGAAATTTCGGCGAGGCTACCGGCTCGGTCCTCGCACCAGGGACAGGAAACGCTGCTGCTCCGCCGGATTGTCGCGGAACATGCCGGTGAAGCGGCTGGTGAATGTCATCGCGCCATGCTTGGCGACGCCACGCACCGACATGCAGGTATGCTCCGCCTCGATCAGCACGGCAACGCCGCGGGGCTTCAAGACCTCGTCGATCGCAGCCGCGATCTGGGCGGTCAGGTGCTCCTGGGTCTGCAGGCGGCGGGCGAAGATATCGGTCAGGCGCGCCAGCTTCGACAGGCCGACCACCCGCTCCACCGGCGTATAGGCGATATGCGCCCTGCCGTAGAACGGCATCATGTGATGCTCGCATTGCGAGGTGAATTCGATGTCGCGGACGAGAACAAAGTCGTCATAACCGGCGGTTTCACCGAAGGTGCGGTCCAGCACCTCGGCCGGGCACTGGTGGTAGCCCTGATAGAGTTCGTCGAAGGCTTCGACCACCCGGCGCGGCGTATCCAAAAGGCCCTCGCGGCCGGGATTCTCACCGATATAGCTCAGCAGCGTCTGCACGGCGTGTTCGGCCTCGGCGCGCGACGGGCGCGGCAGGTCGGCACGGACGGCGGCGGCCAGAAATTCGGCGGGATCGAGCTCGGCCGGACGGGCTTCCGGCGCCACATCGGGCGACTTCACCTCGGAAGGCTTGACGTCAGAAGGCTTGCCTGGGCGGAGGGATTTGATCAATGCGTCCATGTCTTCTCCGTTCGACCGGCCCGCAAAGACCGGAGTGTCACCGGGCAGACGGGGCGGTTTACCGCCGGACGCCTGAGTCCCATCCTCAAAACGCTGGCGACCGGACAGGTTTCCATGTCGGGCCGCCCTCGGCAAACGGCCGGGCTGTTTTTCCGCCGTTCCTGTTCATATATAGGACGGTGAAACCCAGCCGCCAAGGGCGCTCGCATAGCCGAGCCCGGGACCCGGATCTATGCTGAACGACATCTACAACAAGCGGATTATCGAGCTTGCGGGCAATATTCCGCGTCTCGGACGCCTCCCCGACCCCCACGCCAGCGCCACCGCCCATTCCAAACTGTGCGGATCGACCGTCAAGGTCGACCTCAAGATGGAAGGCCCCGTGGTCACCGACTTCGCCCATGACGTGAAGGCCTGCGCGCTGGGACAAGCCTCCTCCTCGATCATGGCGAGCCATGTGGTCGGCTCGACCGCTGACGAGTTACGTGAGTTGCGAGAAACCGTGCGCAAGATGTTGAAGGAAAACGGCGGTCCGCCGCAGGGCAAATGGGCCGACATCGCCCTGCTCGAGCCGGTGCGCGACTACAAGGCCCGCCACGCCTCGACCCTGCTGACCTTCGACGCCGTGGTCGATGCCATTGGCCAGATCGAAGCCAGGGCCAAGCAGCCGGCGCAGGCGTAAGGCTGGTCATTCCGGGATGGTCCGCAGGACCAGACCCGGAATCTCGAGATTCCGGGTTCGCGCTTTTGCGCGCCCCGGAATGACGGCTTCAATTTGAAACCTACTTCTGTTGCGGCTGGGCCGGTTGCGCTGGCGCGGTCGCATTGCCGCCGGTCGGAACCGCGGCTTCGGCGGTCTTGGTCGACTTGCCCTGCTGCGGCTGCGCGTCGCCTTCCATGGCGGAGCTGACGAAGCGATCCTGCGGCTTGGCTGGCTTTGCCTCGGCCATCGGCACGGATGAATTGTCCTGCGGGAACACGTCGGCGACCGCATCGGTCGTGACCAGATTGCTCAGGCGCAATTCGCTGCGCGACAATTCGTGCAGATCTTCCCAAGGCGGAACGCTGAGCGCGAGCGACAGCAAATCGCCGGTGCCACCCATTTCGAAGGTGTATTTGGTGAGCCGGCCAATGTCGCGCTGCACGATCATCAGGTCCTGCGCGCTATAGCTTGCAGCCTTGGCGTCGTCGGCGCGGTCACCCATCCAGATCTGGTGCACGCGGACATGCGCGACCGGCGGCACGTAACGCGTCTTGCCCGACAGCAACAGGAACACGCACATCGACTCGCAATAGGCTTCCGGCGCCACACTGGTGCGTTCGCCATTCGGGGTCTGCTTGCGCACGGTGGTGCCGACCGTGGTCAACATACCCAGACTGCGGAACTTGCGGCCGAGCACGATGGAATCGTTGACCGAGCCGCCGCTGGAATCCAGCACGATGGTCGCGCCGGCGAGTTGGCGATTTTTTGCAAATTCCTCGAACTCGCGCGGACTATCCGACGTGACAATGCCGACGGCCGAGACCCAACCTCTGCAATCGGGCTGGCAGGCATTCCATTTGAAATGCATCGGCTGCTTGCGTTCTTCGAGGACGCCGCCGGCATGCGCCGAGTTGCCCAGCGTCGTGATTGCGCCTGGCAATGCGAGACAGAAGGCGGTGGCGCCGAGAAGCGCCCAGCCGCGAAATTTTAGCGACCTTGCAAACCTCAATTTGGTTCCTTCCCCCAAGCCCCCATCAACGGGTGATGGTAATGGTCCCGTTTCGACACGAAATGATTCTGTCATCGATGCGTCGTCAAAACGGTAACTGTCCTGTCCTGTGTCGTCCATAATACCTTGGCTTGCTCCGGCATTTTGCGGTGCGATAGTTGCGAACTGTGGCGTAAATATCTGCACGTCTTAAGTTCCTTGCTTGGGAACTCCCGGAAAACTACGTACATAGCTCGAATGACGCCCGCAGATCAGTCATCGTCATCACACAACCGATGCACGTATTGTGCCAACGGAGTGTCCCGTTTGCCGCGCAACGCCGGGCGCGCGCTGATCTGGATTTACCGGCACACGCTGTCGCTGCTGGTCGGCTACAACTGCCGGCATCTGCCGACATGCTCCGTGTATGGCGACGAAGCGATCGAGCGTTTCGGTTTGTGGGGCGGCGGCTGGATGACGCTGGCGCGGATCCTGCGCTGCCAGCCCTGGGGAACGTCAGGCATTGACAACGTGCCGCTCACGGCACCGCCGGGTGCGCGATGGTATCTGCCATGGCGCTACGGACGCTGGCGCGGCGTCAACCCTTCGTGAGCGCCACGCGCTTAGCGCCAGAAGAAAAATCCGCCTCGCGGCTGCTGCGGCCAGAAATCCGCCGGCGGCCGCGGCGCTATATCCGCCGGCGGTCGCGGCCTTCGCGGGCGCGATGGTGGCGGCGGCGCCTCAGTCGACGCTGTGGCGTCAATGGCGGGCGATCCATCGTCCGGCAATCTCACCGACAGCAGCACATTCGTTTCTGCCGTGCGCCAGCGATAACCGATGCCGAAATCGATCGGCTGCGCGCGGCGGAAGAGTGCAGCATATGACTCCTGGTAGCGATCCGGGAATTCGTCGATCGGTCCGAGATAGCGGCCGAACGGAAACAAGCGCCATTTCTTCGTGCTGTAATAAGCCAGCGGAATTCCTGAATCGTCCTGGATGATGGTGGCGCTGTTGTTGAGCAGGAAGTTGCGCACGGTGGTGAAATTGCCGGAATGCGGAAGATATGACGCGCTTTTGATCAGGCTGTTGCCCGGCGCGAGTGTCTCGCAGAATTTCAGGAACCCGCTCGCCCGCACGCCGGAATTGGAAAGATCTGTTGAGAAGTAGTACAGCGTCTTCTCCTGCCCATCGCCTCCGGCGAAGATGATACGCACGCCGCGCACGGCATTCGGCCCGGGATTTTCGCCGGCGGTGTACGCCGCGCCCTTGTCGTCCAGCGAAATCGGAGTGACGCTTCTGACGGTCATGCCCGAGCGCGCCAGGAACACGTAGAGGATCGGCAAGGTGCCGCTGATCTGGCCCGCCTGCAGATCGGTCTTCATCTGCTTGGTGATGAAGAAGCTGAAGCTCAGGATTGAACCGAGCGAGCGCTCGACATTGTAGAGCGCCGACGCGATACCGCCGCGCGGCAATCGCGTCAGGTCCGGCACCGAGCCAACCGGCTCCAGCGCGCTCAGCACATAGGTCGACGCCTTCGAATAGAACGCGTTCGCATAGAGAAAGTCCGGGCCAGAGAACATGTAGAACATGGTCGGCCGCGGCGCCGCCAGGTTGGTGTCTGCCCAGGCGCGGATTTTCGACAATTGCCGCTGCTCGAGCTGCTCGAACGCACCGTCGAAGAACTTGGCGTGGCGCTGCCAGGCCGGATCCCTGGTGAGCGGCGCGAGCGGCGAGTCCGCCGACGGCATCATGCCCGCGAGAAATTTCGCGGTGTCGTCCACCGTTACGGTCTGGGCGTGGCCGGTAACGACGGTCGCCAGCAGCATGAAAGCCGCAAGCGTCACCATTCTCGGGGAATGCAGCACGTTCATTCGCGACCCGAAGAGACAGCTACAGGACCTGGATCCGCCCGCTTGCGGAAGACGGCATAGATCAGCAGGCCCGACGACATGATCAGGATACTCAGCATCGACCGCAGCGGCTGTTCAGCCAAAAGGTAGTACATCATGAAACCGGTCACGAGCAGAAAGACGAGAGGCGTTACGGGGTATCCCCAGGCGCGGTACGGCCGCGGCAAATCGGGGTGCGTGATGCGCAGCTTGATCACGCCGAGCACGGTGAAGAACGAGCAGAACAGCAGCGCGAACTGGATGAACTCTAATACCGCCTCGAAGCTGCGCGTGAACAGCATCAGGCTGGCGACCGTGAGCTGAAACAGGATGGCGTAGGCCGGCGCGCCGTTGCCGGAGCGGCGGGCAAACGGACGCAGCAACGGAAGATCCTCGCCCATCGTCATCATGACGCGCGGCCCGATCCACATCATCGCGCTGATCGAGGAGATTAGCCCGAAGCAGATCATCGCGCCGACGATGCGGCCGCCGAATTCGCCGAAAATGTAGCTGCCGGAGATGCGGGCGACGTCGATCTGGCCGGCGAGCTTGTCGATCGGCGCGGTATGCAGGAACACCGCGTTGAGCGCGACATACAGCACCAGCACGATCAATGTTCCGATCAGCATCGCCCGCGGCACGTTGCGCTCCGGAAAGCGCACCTCGCCGATGATGTAGGTTGCCGCGTTCCAGCCCGAGAACGAATACATCACGAAGACGAGGCTGATCGCGAACGGCGCGCTGACGATGTGGGTGAAATCGGAAGCTGATGGCGTGAACGACATAGGCTGCGCTGTGCCGATCACGAAACCGCAGGCCAGGAAGGCCAGGATCAGCACGACCTTCAGAATGGTCGCGACCAGTTGGAAGGTCGAGGAGTGCCGTACCCCGGTAAGCTGCACCAGCGACACCAGCCAGACCACGCCGACCGCGAGCACCAGCGGCGGCGCATCAGGCAGCACGGACTTGCCGTACTCGCCGAAGGCCATGGCGGCCAGCGCGACAGGCGCGGCGAATCCGACCGTCGCCGAAACCCAGCCCGCCACAAAACCAAAGGCCGGGTGATAGGCCCGGCCGAGGAAGTTGTACTCGCCGCTCGAGCGCGGAAACATCGCGCCGAGTTCGCCGTATGAAAACACGCCGCACAGCGCGACGATGCCACCGACCGTCCACAGCAGCAGGATCGAAAAGCCTGACGGGATGTCCTTGACCTGAAAGCCGAGGCTGGTGAAGACGCCGACGCCGACCATGTCGGCAACGACGATGGCAACCGCCACCAGGACCGAAACGGTGGAGCCGCCACTGGTGAGCGAGCCTGGCCAAGCCGGGCTTCCCGCTTCTGATGCCGCCATCTCGGACCCCACCTTCAAGCGCCCGCAGCCGAGAGCTGCATCGTGCAGGCTGACGCCCCTCAATTCAAGCAATGTTAACAAGGGTTTAAATTGAGACCCAAAATAGGTTCAATGGTACCGCGACCTGGCCCCGTGCCACTACTGGATTGCGAAAACATCGTGACCGTCCCACAATCGCGACACGATTGGGTGGTCTCCTCAAGCGTCCGGATGTGGGGAGTTTTTCCGGACGCTTAACGTCGCCGCGTGCAAGCTTAACCCCGGTTGACGGTGGATCTTGGGACATTGGGGTGGATGGTCGGAGCTAATCCGAAATTCCAGACAATTGGTCGCGCCATGCGGTCGGCGTTGTCGGCCGGGCCGCGGCGCGTCCTGCAGCTGCGATGGCACTGGGTCGCCCTGGCTGCGCTGATCGTGCCGCTATCCTTTGTGCTCGTTCAGTGCGGCAAGGCGCCCAACGCCGGCCTTCTGGCCGCGAACACGGACGGCGCCAAATCCCGCGCCGCCAAGTCGCAGGCTTCGGCCGATACTTTCGAGGACCGCTTCCTCCAGCCGCAATTCGCCGATCGTTTCCCGACCGACGTCGAAAGCCTGCCGCGGATCCAGCGCCAGGTTGCGCTTACACCGCAACCGGAGCCGCGCGCGGTAAGGACCGAATCCGTAAGGGTCGCCTCGCTGACGCCGACGATGACGTTGCCCCGCACCGGGCGTGAAGAGCCGACCACGCTGGTCAGCATGAAGTCGTCCGCCTTCCCTTATTTCGGCACCAATCCACGTTCGGACGAGCCGTTCCTGAACATCACCAAGGGCGACCGCAAGGGCCACCGCAGCTATGGCGGCCGGGTCTATTGGCAGGACGAAACCTACAACGACAGCCGCGTGCTGGTGCATGTCCCCGAGACGTTCAACGTCAAAAAGCCCGGCGTGATCGTGGTGTTCTTCCACGGCAACGGCGCGACGCTCGAGCGCGACGTCCGCGACCGGCAATTGGTGCCGCAGCAGATCACCGATTCCGGCGTCAACGCCGTGCTGCTTGCACCGCAAATGGCGGTCAACGCCGCCGATTCCTCGGCCGGCAAGTTCTGGCAGCCCGGCGGCTTGAAGCGCTTCATCGATGAATCGGCCGGCCATCTCGCCCGTCTCTACGGCGATCCAAAGTCGGCGCAGGCGTTTGCGAACATGCCGATCGTGATCGTCGGCTATAGCGGCGGCTTCCTGCCGACCGCCTGGAGCCTGGAGGTCGGCGGCCTTCCCAATCGCGTCCGCGGCGTATTCCTGCTCGACGCCGTCTATGGTGAACTCGACAAGTTCGCGTCCTGGATCGAGAAGAACCGGACCGGCTTCTTCGTCTCTTCGTACACCCGCTACACCAAGCGGCACGACCTGGAGCTGATGCAGATGCTCCGCGACAAGGGCATCACCGTCACCGAGAGCATGGACGGGCCGCTGCGGCCCGGCAGCGTCGTGTTCGTGCAGACGCCTGACGGCGTCACCCATCGCGATTACGTGACGCAGGCCTGGACCGAGCATCCGATCAAGGACGTGCTGGTCAAGATGGCGGCAACGCCGGCTTTGACCCAGATCGCCAGCTACGCAAACCGCTAGCCGGCTTCGTCACCCGCGGCGAGCGCACCGAATCGAATCTCGTGGTCACTTCGCCGGATTTGCCGCGGCTGCGGGATCAGCGTTGAGATTGGTCGATGCCGCCGCAGGCCGCGGGTTGTTGGCGGGGCACGACGCCAAGAGCCGCGTCCACGCCGCTCCGAGGCCAAGCGTGTCGATGTCGAATGTCGACAGGTCGGTCTTGCCTTCCGCCGCTGGCATGCGTTCGCCCATCTGCAGGCGGGGAGCGGCCAGCATTGCCTCCATGGCCTCGGGCGCGACGATGTCGCTCCAGATTTCGAACTTGCCGACACGCGCGGGGTACCTGCCAAAGGCCACGGATTTTTCCGGACCCGCCATCAACATCACCGTCTTGTTGACGTCCTTGTTGCTGCCGGCGTCCTGGTCGGCTTCCCGGACGAACATCAGCCTGGCGCGAGTCTTGGCCTCGCAGAACAGCCGCCACTCCATCGAACGGAACGATGTGCCGTCGCCCTGCCTGGCCGACGCGAGCTTGCGAACGTAGGGGCGCGCCGCGGTTTCGAATGTCCAGGGCGTTTCGAGCAGAGAACGCTTGTCGATACCGAAGCGATAGAGCTCAGCCCGTGTCAGGACGTGCAGGCTCTCGAACTTTACCGTCTTGATGAGATCGTCCAGCTCACGGCTGACGCCCATCGAGGTGACGAACGCGGCGCGCTCGCGATCGGCACTGGCCATGCGGCGCTGCTTGTATTCGGCGATCACCTGTGCCGGGATCGACCCGTGAACGACCAGCGTCAGCCTGGAGTTATGAACGGCCATGACGGCATCGGGTGCAACCTCGCGGGTCGTGGCGCCGAGAAGCAGGTAGCCGCAGGCCGAATTGCACATGGCGTTGCGGGTCGTCAGTTCGGCTTCAACCTCACCGCCGGCCGTCTTGATCTTGAGGCAGGCAGCGTCCACCTGGGTTCCGCGGGTGCAGGCGGTTGCGATGGTGCGCCCGATCCGGGCAACGGCCTTCCTGCCGCGCAGCATCCGGGCGATGACATAGGACGGCCTGACCGAACCACCCGGCGAATGGAAATAGATCGGGCGCGTGGTGTCCTTGGCATCACGCAGGAAGCGGCTGACACGCGCCGCCGCTCCCTCATCGACCTGGCCCTCGATCGCGATCCAGCGGTCGCAACCCGGACCGCAGGAATTGGCCGGCCCCTTGGCGTTGTAGATGATCAGCCTCGGCGCAAAGCCGGCTTTTTCGGCCGGCGTTTCGGCACGCAATTCGCCGCTGACCAGCAGCAGGGCTGCGAGAACGAGAAAACGAAACATCGTCAGACCGGCACAATCGGGCGAATGGGCGAGCAGCGGCGCAATACGCAAGGCTAGACAATGCGCGTCAGTCCGGCAATCCCTGGTGGCGGACGATCGGCCCTTGCCGTTCTTTGTGATCACGATATGGCGTGATTTTCTCGATATTGCCCGATTGCAGGAGCCGAATCCCCTGCTATACCGCTGCTTTCCCGCTTACCTGCGCTCGTTCGCAGGAGTGAGCTCTAGGAGATGCCAATGCCTGACCAGAATACGCCCGCATCGGGATTCCAGTTCGGCCTCGCCAATTTGAAACCGGCCGAACCCGTGCAAAAGATCACCCTCACCTTCCCCGACGGCGCCAAGCGTGAATTCGCCAAGGACATCACCGGCCTCGACATTGCCAGGGGCATCTCGCCCTCGCTGGCCAAGCGCACGGTGGCGATGGCGCTCGACGGCGTGGTCGCCGATCTCAACGATCCGATTTCGGACGACGCCAGGATCGAGCTGATCAACCGCGAAGACCCCCGCGCGCTGGAACTGATCCGGCATGACTGCGCCCATGTGCTGGCGGAGGCGGTGCAGTCGCTGTGGCCGGGCACGCAGGTTACCATCGGCCCGGTGATCGAGAACGGCTTCTATTACGACTTCTTCCGCAACGAGCCATTCACACCGGAAGACTTTGCCGCGATCGAAAAGCGGATGCGCGAGATCATCGCGCGCGACAAGCCTTTCACCAAAGAGGTCTGGGACCGCGAAAAAACAAAACAGGTGTTCCGCGACAAGGGCGAGGCGTTCAAGGTTGAACTGGTCGACGCCATTCCGGGCGACGAGCCGATCAAGATCTATTTCCAGGGCGACTGGTTCGATCTGTGCCGCGGCCCGCACATGAGTTCGACCGGCAAGATCGGCAACGCCTTCAAGCTGATGAAGGTGGCGGGTGCCTACTGGCGCGGGGACGCCAACAATCCGATGCTGACCCGCATCTACGGCACGGCGTTCGCCAGGCAGGAAGAGCTCGACGCCTACCTCAAACAGATCGAGGAAGCCGAGAAGCGCGACCACCGCAAGCTCGGCCGTGAGCTCGACCTATTCCACTTCCAGGAAGAAGGCCCGGGCGTCGTGTTCTGGCACCCGAAGGGCTGGACCATCTTCCAGGCGCTGATCGCGTATATGCGCCGCCGCCTGACCGGCGACTACGACGAGGTCAATGCGCCGCAGATCCTCGACAAGGTGTTGTGGGAGACCTCCGGTCACTGGGACTGGTACCGCGAGAACATGTTCGCGGCGCAGTCGGCCGGCGACGAGGCCGAGGACAAGCGCTGGTTTGCGCTCAAGCCGATGAACTGCCCCGGCCATGTGCAGATCTTCAAGCACGGCCTGAAGAGCTATCGCGACCTGCCCTTGCGCCTTGCCGAGTTCGGCGTGGTGCATCGCTACGAGGCATCAGGCGCCATGCACGGCCTGATGCGCGTGCGCGGCTTCACCCAGGACGATGCGCATGTGTTCTGCACCGAAGCGCAGCTTGCGGAGGAGTGCCTCAAGATCAATGAACTGATCCTGTCGACCTACGCCGATTTCGGCTTCGACGGCGAACTCACGGTCAAGCTCTCGACCCGGCCGGAGAAGCGCGTCGGTACCGACGAGATGTGGGACCATGCCGAGCGCGTCATGGCGACGGTGCTGGCGGAAATTCAGGCCAGCGGCAACAACCGCATCAAGACCGAGATCAACCCGGGCGAAGGCGCGTTCTACGGGCCGAAGTTCGAATATGTGCTGCGCGACGCCATCGGCCGCGACTGGCAATGCGGCACCACGCAGGTCGACTTCAACCTCCCGGAACGTTTTGGCGCGTTCTACATCGACGCCGACGGTTCGAAGAAGGCGCCGGTGATGGTGCATCGCGCGATCTGCGGCTCGATGGAGCGCTTCATCGGCATTCTGATCGAGCATTTCGCCGGCAATTTCCCGCTCTGGCTGGCGCCGACGCAGGTGGTGGTGACGACCATCACCTCCGAAGGCGACGAATACGCCAAGGTGGTCGCCGCCGCCGCGCGGCGGGCGGGCCTGCGCGTCGAGATCGACCTGCGTAACGAGAAGATCAACTACAAGGTCCGCGAGCATTCGCTGGCAAAAATCCCGGCCCTGCTCGTCGTCGGCAAGAAGGAAGCCGAGACCCATTCGGTCTCGATCCGCCGGCTCGGCAGCGACGGGCAGAAGGTGATGCCGACCGACGAGGCGCTGGCCGCCCTCGTCGAAGAGGCAACGCCGCCAGACGTGAAGCGGGCGCGAGCGGCAGCCTGATCATAATCGGTCTAAATCGGCTTCCGCTGGACCGGCTGCGCCACTATCTCTAGCACAGCCATTCCCGACGAGAGAAAAACTTCGTGCCTGACGCCCTTGAACTCCTGAAGATCCGCCGATCGGTGAAGCCCCGCGAAATGAGCGGGCCTGGCCCGACGGCCAGCGAACTCGACACCATCCTGACCATCGGTGCCCGGGTGCCCGATCATGGCAAGCTGACGCCGTGGCGCTTCATCGTATTCGAAGGCGACGGACGCCTCCGCGCTGGCGAGGTCATCGCGCGAGTGTTCGCGAAAAAGAATCCGGCAGCGCCGACCGCCGATATCGAGATCGAAAAGCGCCGGCTGATGGATGCACCGCTGGTGATCGGTGTGGTCAGTTTCACCAGACCGCACCCAAAAGTACCGCCCCTGGAGCAGGAACTGTCGGCCGGCGCGAGCGCGATGAACATCGTCAACGCGGCCACCGCGCTAGGCTACGGTGCCTGCTGGCTCACCGGCTGGTTCGCGTTCGACCGCGACGTGCTCGACGGGCTAGGATTGAAGGCGGATGAAAAACTCGCCGGCTTCATCCATATCGGAACACCGTCGAAACCAACCGAAGACCGCCCGCGCCCGACGCTGTCGGATATCGTGACGCGGTTCTAAATTCGCCGCGGCCGTCATTGCCGGGCTTGACCCGGCAATCCATTAATCTCGAGAAGACTCTTGCGAAGAGGATGGATGCCCGGATCAAGTCAGGGCATGACGAGTTGCCATTGCCTCAGGCGGCCTTCGAGCCTCGCTTGTCGAACCCGGATAGCAACGCTGCCAGTTCGGATGCTGGTCTTGCCGCGCTGAATAGAAAACCCTGCACTTCGTTACTGCCTTCGGCGCGCAGCCAGTCGAGCTGGTCCGTGGTCTCGACGCCTTCGGCCGTCGTCGTGATGTTCAGGCTGCGTCCGAGACCGGAGATGGCTCGCACGATCGCGACGCAATCGGTACGCGCGACGAGGTCTTTCACGAACGAGCGGTCGATCTTGATCTTGTCGAATGGAAAGCTGCGGAGATAACTCAGGCTCGAATAGCCGGTGCCGAAGTCGTCCATGGATATGCTGACGCCAAGTTCGCGAAGCTGATGCAGGATCGCCAGATTGGCCTCGGTCTCGGCCAGGAAGACCGATTCGGTGATTTCGAGTTCGAGCCGGCGCGGCGACAGACCGGAATGCGCCAGCGCGGAAATCACCGCCTGTACCAGGTTGCGGCTGCGGAACTGAACGGGCGACAGGTTGACGGCGACCTTGATGTCTTCCGGCCAGTTCACCGCCTCGGAACAGGCCTCGCGCAGCACCCACTCGCCGAGCCCCACGATCAATCCGATGTCCTCTGCGACCGGAATGAAATCGGCTGGAGAGATCATGCCCTCTTCCGGACTGCGCCAGCGCAATAGCGATTCGAACCCGCTGATCCGGTTGGCCGCAATATCCACGAGCGGTTGATAGTGCAGTTCGAATTCGCCCTTGGCGAAGGCCCGGCGCAGATCTCGCTCCATATCGCGGCGCTTCTGCGCCTGGCGGTCCATCTCGGGCTCGAAGAAACGATGAACGCCACCGCCATCGGATTTCGCGCGGTAGAGCGCCATGTCGGCGTTGCGCATCAATTCCTCGCAGGTCGCGCCATCGCCGGGCGACAGCGCAATACCGACGCTGGCGCCGACAATGACCTCGGTGCCGTCGAGGTCATAGCGCGCACTCAGCACGCCGATCAGGCGGTCGGCGAAGTCGCTCACCTCGTTCGGCGACACATCGGAGGCCAGCACGATGGCGAATTCGTCGCCGCCGAGCCGGGCGACGAGATTGTCGCCGCGAACCTCGGACTTCAACCGCTCGGCCACCTGCTTCAGCAGTCGGTCGCCCATCGGATGACCGAATGAATCGTTGACGTTCTTGAACAGGTCGAGATCGACGCAGAGTACTGCGACGCGCCTGTTGCCGGACGCACGCTCCAGCGCCTGGCGAAGGCGGTCCTGATAGAAGTCGCGGTTCGGCAGGTCGGTCAGGCCGTCATGATGGGCCATGTGCACAATCCGCGCTTCCGCTTTGCGGCGCTCGGTAATGTCGACGATGGCAACCAGATAGCCGTCGCGCCCATCGAAGGCGACACGCCGTCCGAATGTCAGCACATGGATTTCGCTGCCATCGGCCTTGAGATGCCGCCAGTCGCGGCTCGAATTATAGACGTCGCCGAGCTGCTGCAGCGCCTGGCTGTGGCTTGCCCATTCGTCCGCTGGCCAGATCTGGCGAAGTTGCATCTGCAGGAACGTTTCGCGAGCGTAGCCGTAATGCTGCACGGCCGCGTCGTTCACGCTGAGGAATTGGGTCGTCTCGGCATCGAACACCCACATCGGCATTGGATTGTTGTCGAACAGCAGGCGGAACGAAACTTCGCTCCGCTTCAGCGCCGTGACGTCGGAAACCGTCAGCGACAGCATGTCGCCGAACGCGGTCACACCCAGTCGCAGGCAGCGGTCCTCGCTGTCGATTTCGATCTGGCCACCATTGCCGCTGCTGATGGTTTCGCGCAGACGCCGAACTATCTCCGGGGCGCACAGCAGGTTTCCGCCCGCGGCGAGCCGGTGCCACAACAATTCCGTCGACGGTTGCCGCAGCAGCCGCGCCGCACCCTGATTGAGATGAACGATCTGAAAATCGGACGGATTGCCATTCGCATCGCGAATCGCGGCCAGCGACAATACGCCCTCGTCGGTCGCCGAGAAGATCGTATCCAGCAGATTGAATTGTGCGTCGCGCTCGTTGACATAGGCGCCGACCAAGGTGGCGCCCCAACGCGAAGACGTCGGCAGTGCCAGCACGTCATAAGTTCGAACCAGCCCGTCGCGCACGCAATGCGCCGCTGCAAGATACGGACGGCCGTTCTGCAGCGCGTGAGATGCGGCTTCGCCGAGCGCAGTCGCGCAATCCGGCGGCAGCGCGCTCAAGGGAATGTCCCAGCGATCATCATTGAGCCATTGCTGGACATAGCGGCCGCTGTGCGAGACGGCGAGCGTGTCGTCGTCGTCGCGAAGCAACACCACATGGTCCGCAAGCCGGCCAAGGCTACCGAGCATGACGTCTTCGTAGCGTGGCAAATTCTCGCCCGGGCGCAACGCGGCCTGCCATTTGCGCTGCAAAACCGCGACGTCGGCAAACATTTCGGTATTGAATTTCTCTGATGATCTTTTCGATGATCTGTTGGCCGCAACCATGCCCTGCCCCGCTACGCGCACTCAATCCCCGGGCATCCAATGCAGCCGGGTTTAAGGCTGTGTAAAAAATGCGGCAGCGGTACGCCGATATGGCGATTATGACAGTTTTAAGCTGTGCGATGGTTAGTGCACATTAGAGACTATGACAGTCCGACGCGCAGACGGTCAGCGCGCGATGACCTCGACCTCGCCGTCGACGCCGTTGACGACGTTGAAGGGACGCTCGAACACCTTGCCTTCGTTCTTGGCAATCGCCCGGTACTCGCCTTCGGACAGTACCACGCGCGGAAATGCGCCGATCGATTCCTTGATGACGTCGCCGCCCGGCGTGATGACCGACCATGCGGTGTTGGCGAGCGCCTCGCCGCCCCGGTCGCTGACGAGCTTTAGCGTAATCACCGCCGCGCGGTGGCTGACGGTGACGTCGGTCAGCTTGCCGGCCTGGACCCGAATGTCGGAGCGCACGACCGAGTTGGCGTCGCCATAGTTGGAGATGATGTAGTAGGTCCCCTCGGGCAGCAGCGCGACGTCGGTGGCGGGAACGCTCGGCAGCAGCGGGCTGCGCTCGGCGCCGCCCTCGAACTGGCTGCCCTTGTACAGCGCGAACGAAATCTGGTTCGGCGGAATTTTGCTGCTGCCGACGCGGCCTTCGATGCGCAAGCCCCCGGCCGGCAGCACGAAGGCGACGCGGTCGGTCTCCGCCTTCAGGCTCACCGCCCGCACCGCGCTGACGAGGCCAAGCGCGACGTGAACGACGTAGTTGCCGGGCGGCAGCACGATGTTCGGGGTCGCGCCGCGCTCCTCGCGAATCAGCTTGAAAGTGCCGGTATCGTCGGGCTTGTCGGCGAACACCCGCCACACCAGCCCCCCATTAATCACCGGGAGGTCCTTGCCGTAGCGCGCCGTCAGTGACAGTACCCCCTGAGTTGGAGCTGCGGCCGCCGGCGGCGGCGCCGGCGGGACCGTGGCGATCGAGGGGGGCACAATGGTTGGCTGGTTCAGCGGCGGCGGAACGGTCGGAATCGTGCCGGTCCCCGAAGGCGGCGCCAGATTCATGGCCGGACCGGTCTGGACATCAGGAACCGCAGCCGGCGGCACCGGTGGCGGGCGATCCGAAAACATTTGGGCCGAGGCCGGGACCGAAAGCGCTGCGACGAGCGCCAATGCAAGCACCAGCGCCGGGAAAGGCCGTCCGCCCTGCCCGTTTCCAGCAATGCCATTGCCGCCCGAAATCATGGCCATGCTTTTCACCGAAAACGCGGCAAATTCAAGCCTTGGTGGCGAAAGTCCGGCCGACGGCCATGGCGGAACCCGTGCGGGCAACCTCATGCCGCTGCTGCGGTCGTGGTCCAGTCACATTCCCTGCCTAGGCCGATTTTCACCGGGGCGTAAACCATGCATCCGGATCAGGATAGTCTATTCTGGCGCGGCCGCGCCGCGCCGAATATCGTTGCTGCCGCAGGAGAGTTTGCGTGTTGGATAGCTGGATGGGGCGCGGCCAAAAGAGCTCCGATGCCCAAGATAAGGCCCAAGGTAAGGCCCATGACAAGGTAGGGCTCGGCAGTATCCGCCGGCCGGTGATCGGACTGGCGCTGGGCGGCGGTGCCGCGCGCGGCTTTGCCCATATCGGCATCGTGCGGACGCTGGTGGCCCACGGAATCATTCCCAATGTCGTGGTCGGAACATCGATCGGCGCCGTGGTCGGCGGCGCCTATGCTGCCGGACATCTCGACACGCTGGAAGAATGGGCCCGCAGCCTGCAGCCGCGGACCGTTCTCTCGTATCTCGACATCCGCCTGAACGGCTCCGGCCTGATCGGCGGCGCCAAGCTCGCGGCCCAACTGGAGACCGCGCTGGGCCAAAGCCTGATCGAGGATCTGCCGGGGAAATTTGCCACGGTAGCGACCGAGGTGCGCACCGGCCACGAGATCTGGCTGACCCATGGCCCGATGGTGGATGCGATGCGCGCGTCCTACGCGCTGCCCGGCATATTCTCGCCGGTCCTGGTCGGCGACCGCTGGCTGGTCGACGGCGCCCTGGTCAATCCGGTGCCGGTGTCGGCGGCGCGCGCGCTCGGCGCCGAAATCGTCATTGCCGCCAATCTTTCCAGCGACGTCTTTGCGCACTCCACGACGATCTATTCCCACGGCCCGACACCCGGCGTCTCGGTCTCAGTGATGCCGGAAGCGTTGCCCGAACCCGAGCCGCGGAAACGCGGTATCGGAAAATTCTTCTCTGCGGAGCGCACGATGAAGCGTGAGTTCTTCGGCGGCGGCGGACGGCCCGGCATCTCCTCGGTAATGGTCGATGCCTTCAACATCATGCAGGACCGCATCACCCGCGCACGGCTTGCCGGCGATCCGCCGGATCTCCTGATCTCGCCCCGCGTTGGCAAGATCGGCTGGTTCGATTTTCATCGCGCCGACGATCTGATCGCCCATGGCGCGCGCGCCGCCGAGCGCGCCATCGATTCGATCCAGGAAGCGATCCACATTCTGGTGCCGCCGACGGCGGCGAGCGAAGCCGCGGCGGCGGTGGAAAAGGCGGAGAAGGAATAGCGATCAGGCCGTCTTGATGTAGTCGCGCAACGCTTCCTGCTCGGCCTCGTATTCCTGGACGCGGCGCTTGACGATGTCGCCGATCGAAATCAGACCCACCACCTTGCCGTCCTCGACCACGGGCAAATGGCGGAACTTGCCGATCGTCATCATTTCCATAATGCCGGCGACAGTGTCGGACTCCCGGCAACTGACGACCTTGCGCGTCATGACCGCGCTCACGGGCTCCTCACATACCCGGGCTCCTCGCTCCCCCAGCACGCGGACAATGTCGCGCTCGGAAAGGATGCCCTCGAGACGTCCCTGGTTCATCACCAGCACCGCGCCGATCTTTTTCTCGCCCAGCAGCTTGACCGCAGCCGAAAGCTTGGCGTCGGGCTCAACGCTCAGGACCTGATGTCCTTTGGTATCGAGAATTGCACGTACCGTCATTGTCGCCTCCTGAATCGGTTCGCGCCCGCAAGGGCCCGACTTGTTCGCGAGTCTTCAATCAACAGTTCCGCGCCGGTTTCGTTTCGGGGGCGCGGTAAGCAAGCAAAGTGGTGATGCGCGTGCCTCGGCTTGCAGTTCGTGACGATGATGGATGAAATCGCCCTGACCCGCAAGCGGCGATCAGACGCGGCCGGCTTCGTCCGGCGATGAAGAATCCGCAGCATGCGGCGTCGCACGCGGCACCGGATCGAACAGCGAGAACAACATCAGGCCGGCGAGAAATCCGCCGATATGTGCCTGCCAGGCGACACTGGCGCCTTCGGACCCGATCGAAATCGAGCCGAGGCCGAAGATGATGTTGACGCCGAACCACACCGCCAGAAATCCGAGCACGCGCCCGTTGCGCAGCGCCCGGGAAAGCGACAGCGCCGGAACCTTCGCCGCGGCATCCGCATCGCCCCGATGGAACGAAAGAAAGCTCCCCTTCACGAACGCGAAGCGGATGGCGGCGGCCATGGCGCCGGATACCGAGGCAGAGGCGCCGATCATCGGCGCGATCGCGTGCTCATGGGTGAGGAGATGTGCCAGCGCGCCCGCCGCCGCCGTCACCGCCATGAATACGAAGAACCTGACCGGACCGAACCGGCGCGCCAGCGCGCTGCCGAACGGCAGCAGCCACAGTATGTTGAAACCGATATGGCTGAGATTGGCATGCAGCAGCGAATAGGTGACGAAGGTCCAGACCTTGGCCCCGGCTCCGCCGGGAAAGGTAATCTTGAGCAGCGTGGAATCGTAGCGCTTCGGAATGAAACCGAAGACGTCGATGGTCCAGTTCTCCAGCTCCACCGGCAGCAGCACCCGCAAGTGAATCGCCGCGATCAGCGCGATATAAGCCGTCAGCGCGCCGGGCAGCGTCAGGATCGGTTCACGCGGGGCGTCCGGCGGCTCGACCGGGGATGAGTACGACTGGGATTCCAAGGGATCCAGGACCTTAGCTGGTGCTTCGCGGCATATTGGCCCAGATAGGCGGCTTTGCCTGCCCTGTGCAAGTGCACAATCACACCTATCCGTGTCCCGGACGCGGCGCAGCGCCACTCGGCGGTGCGACGCAGAACGGGGACCCACGGCGCAGACCGTTTGTCCCGGCTCTGCGTCGCGTCACTGCGTGCCCCATCCGGGACACGATATATCGCTGGCGAAAGGCCAAATAGAAAAAGGGAGGATGCTGAGAACATCCTCCCTTTACTTGCTGATCTTCTCGCGCCCCTTGGAGCCGGGATCAGATCCCCACCCCTCCCCGCGCGATGACCAAACTGTTTGACGCCATCCGTGTACCAACTGCGTCGAGAACTTGAAGATAAAGCGACGCCGTCCGATGCGTTCCACCTTACGCACGCCGTCCCGCCTTCGCCAACCTCACAGTTAATTTAACGTTAACAACGCAGGCGCCCCAGCGTTGAGTGTTCGCGATTGAAGCTTAGGTGCCCTTGCCCTTCTTGGACGGCTTAAAGACTCGCCTCGCTTGCTGCACTTCTCACAAACGAAACGGCCCTCTCGATATCGGACAGCCGAACAGACCGCCGCCGCTATATCTCGAAACTATCCTGCAACAGAACCTGCGGTACCGACTTCAACGGCGCGGCCGCGATCGTTCTTTGTCGACACACAAGCGAAGCACACTTTTTGGCGAACTCGTCGAAAGCGGCTTGCTGATCAAATCGTTTGCGT
Source organism: Bradyrhizobium sp. WYCCWR15520 (assembly GCF_056174665.1). Taxonomy (NCBI): domain Bacteria; kingdom Pseudomonadati; phylum Pseudomonadota; class Alphaproteobacteria; order Hyphomicrobiales; family Nitrobacteraceae; genus Bradyrhizobium; species Bradyrhizobium sp. WYCCWR15520. The sequence goes on along the minus strand of NZ_JBWBWM010000009.1, from coordinate 49,961 downwards.
TTGTCGTTCTCTACGCTGCAACCGCCAACGATCCAGCAGGAACTTCATCAAGACAGCGCCGGCTATGCCGGCCCGCTTTCTTCCGCTCCTACCTTCGGCTGTGGGGTTCGACCTTGCCGGTGATCTGGACATCCCGAAGTTCACAAGAATTCCGTGGGCTCAATAGCGGCTGCCCAAAACTAGGAATGGGGTGGCCGCCTGGGAACCAGCTTCCTCCCGGTTCCAACCTTTGCTGGAAGCTAGAAAGATGAAACAACTCGTGGTAGTGGAATCGTCTTCGTCGAGCGACGGTTCAATGTACAACTTCAAGTTCCTCAAAAAGCCGATCAAGAAGCCGGAACCTCCCCGGGAGCCGCCGCGTCCCAATCCAAAGCCGGCGCCTGGCGAGCCGAATTTTACTCCGGAGCCGCTGGATCCCACGAACCATTCGGATTGAAGAATGGAAACCCTCCAAATCGCAGCGATCCTTTGGTTTCAGTGGGGTATCCTCGTGCTGATCGTATATCTTCGATGCGCGTCATGATGCTCAATATCCTCGGCGCCGTGTTCTACGTCGTTGGCGGACTGTCGATGCGGCTTGGTGCCATGTGCTGGCAAGCGGCGGACCGAGCGGAAGGCAAGCCCGAGTGGCGTCACCCTTCTCCGTCCAGAATCCTCGATCGATGACGCGTGCGGCCGGATATGCGATTCTCGCGGCATCAGCGCTGCTCTACGTCTGGCTCGTGCTCGACGGCATCGATAGGATCTACCCGCTATCCTGTCGCACCAAAGCCGTCAGCGGCGTTCTCTTGCTGGTGTTGATCGCCATCGGAATGACGCCTTACGCAAGAGATTTCGGTCGGATCCCGCCGATCCAATGCGGTGATGGCGCCGACGTCGATAGCAGGGACAAGCTTTGCTATCCGAGCGGGACCGTCCCGCACGAATTTCAGAAACGTTAGGAAACCGCCAAGTGCGGCAGCGCACTTGACCTGAGTGCTGCGCGGTCATCCTGCGCGGTATGAGCCTCGCTTTCCCGATAAAGACAAACTCGGCTAGCAGCCTGATCGCAAAACCACGTTCGGCCGATGGAATTGGCCAACGTCGAGGATCCGCAGGAGGTGCTGACCGAAGCGGAATTCAAGGCGATCGTCATCGACGCGGTGACCGCAACCGTTACCGCCGCGCTGGCCAAAGGGAAGCGGCGCAAGTCGCTGACTTCTTAAGAGGCATGGTGAATTTAACGTTAACAACGCAAAGCCGCGCCGCGCGCGGCCAAATCGCGTTGGCGGCATGGACGCTGCAAAGCCTGTCCTGCACAACAGCCGAGGGAAGGCGTGTTGCGCAAAAGCGAGACAGAAGTGTCTCGCCAGGCAACCCGGGGGGCGAGGACACGACATGAAACACCCATCGAGCCGCGAGTTTTTCGCCTATTGGGATGCGAAACGCGGCGATGCGCGGGCGCCGGACCGCAGCGAGATCGAACCCGGGGCGGTACGCGAGCTGCTTGGCGACATTTTCGTGCTGTCCTACGACAACGACGCCGGTTACCCGTTTCGCGTTGCCGGGACGCGGGTCTGCGCCCTGCTCGGCCGTGATCTCAAGGATACCAGCTTCCCCGCACTGTTCACCCCGGACAGCCGCCGCGAGATCGAGGACATCATTACTTACGTCGCGGAAGACATGCTGGCGGCCATTGCCGGCATCACCGCGACGTCTGAAGACGGCACGACGGCGCATCTGGAGCTGCTGTTGCTGCCGTTCAACAACCGGGCGCACGCGCCGATCAGCCTGACCGGATTGCTGGCGCCGTTCGAAAGCGATCTCGGCACCATCAGCGATTTCAAGATAACGTCGTGGCGCTATCTGCACCGGCCGGAAAAGCTGGTTCCGCGCGCCCTGCGCAAGCTCGCGATCGCGCGCGGCTTCATGGTGTATGAAGGTCTGCGGTAAGCAGCAACCGCAGATTCGCCAGGTACCGTCAGCACAGCGCATGGTGGCAGGCGTGCTCGAAAAGACCCACAAAAGCCTCCAAAAAAAGCACCGCCGAGCATTGCCTAAATGCGAGGCGTCAGGCAGGGTCGGCCAACGACGTGGAGCCGGGCCACATCGAAATGACAGCGCACCGATAATGATATCGGGGCGAAGCATTGGCGTGACCTCGGAGATCCAAAGAATGCTGAAGAGATTGATGCTTGCCGCTGCAATTGCCACTGCCGCGGTGGCGACGCAGGCCCATGCCGACGCCCTCGACTCCATCATGAAGTCGAAGGTCATCAAGATCGCGGTGCCACAGGATTTTGCGCCGTTCGGCTCCGCCGGCCTCGATCTCAAGCCGCAGGGCTATGACATCGACATGGCCAACCTGATCGGCAAGGAACTCGGGGTGAAGACCGAGATCATTCCGGTGACCAGCGCCAACCGCATTCCCTATCTGCAGACCAATAAGGCCGACCTTGTGATCTCCAGCCTCGGCAAGAACGAGGAACGCGAAAAGGTCATCGACTTCTCGATCGCCTATGCGCCGTTCTTCTCCGGCGTGTTCGGCACCAAGGCGATCGCGGTTGGGAGCGCGGCCGATCTCAAGGGCAAGACCATCGGCGCCACCCGCGGCGCGATCGAGGAGCAGGCGCTGACATCAGCCGCGCCGCCGGATGCCACCATCAAGCGCTTCGAGGACAACAACGCCACCATCGCCGCATTCGTGTCCGGCCAGGTCGATCTGATCGCCACCGGCAACACGGTCGCCGCGGCCATCGCCGAAAAGGTCCCTGCCCGCGCACCGACGCTGAAATATGTCATCAAGGACAGTCCCTGCTATGTCGGGCTGAACAAGAATGAGCCGGCACTGCTAGCCAAGGTCAACGAGATCATCACCAAGGCGAAGGCATCGGGAGAAATCGGCAAACTGTCGGAGAAGTGGCTGAAGGCGCCATTGCCGCCCGGCTTCTAGACGCGAAGCGTTGGGGGGACGCCGCGGTGTCTTACAAACTGCAATTCGCCGAACTGCTGCCTTACTGGAACGTGCTGCTGTACGGACTCGTCTTCACGATCGTGCTGACGATCGTGTCGACAGTGGTCGGCATCGCCGTCGGCACCGCCGGCGCGGCGGCGCGCACCTTTGGGCCGGCCTGGCTCGGCCGCATTGTTGCGGTCTATGTCGAATTGATCCGCAACACGCCGTTCATCGTGCAGTTGTTCTTCATCTTCTTCGGCCTGCCCGCGCTCGGGCTGAAACTCAGCGAGACCACGGCCGCCTTTCTTGCGATGGTGATCAATCTCGGCGCCTACTCGACCGAGATCATCCGCGCCGGCATCGAGGCGGTTCCGAAAGGACATATCGAGGCCGGTCTCAGCCTCGCCATGACCAAGTGGGAGGTGCTACGCCGCATCGTCCTCAACCAGGCATTTCGAAAAATCTATCCGGCGCTGTCGTCGCAGATCATCATCGTCATGCTCGGCTCGGCGGTGGTATCGCAGATCTCGGCGGAAGACCTGACCTATGCCGCGAACTTCATTGCGTCGCGGAACTTCCGCAACTTCGAAGTCTACCTATTGGTCGCGCTGGCTTACCTCCTGCTGGCGATGCTGACGCGTTCGCTGTTGCGCGCGCTCGGCCGCGTCATCTTCAAGGCGAGGTGAGCCGTGCTGCAGTTCAGCTTCTGGGACATCCTCTCCAACCTCCTGGTCGCCACACAGTGGACGATCGTGCTGTCGCTGATCGCGTTCTTCTGCGGCGGCATCGTCGGCCTGATCCTGCTGTTCATGCGCACCTCGCGGATTGCGCCGCTGGAATGGTTCACCAAGATCTACATCGAGTTCTTCCAGGGCACGCCGCTCTTGATGCAACTCTTCCTGTTCTTCTTCGGCATCGCGCTGTTCGGCGTCGAGGTCTCGCCATGGATGGCCGCGACGCTGGCGCTGACGTTCTGGACCAGCGCGTTCCTGACGGAGATCTGGCGCGGCTGCGTCGAAGCGATCCCGAAGGGCCAGTGGGAGGCATCCTCCAGCCTGGCGCTCAGCTACATCGAACAGATGCGCTACGTGATCCTGCCGCAGGCCTCGCGTATCGCGGTCGCGCCGACCGTCGGCTTCTCCGTGCAGGTCATCAAGGGCACGGCGCTCGCCTCCATCATCGGCTTCGTCGAACTGACCAAGGCCGGCACCATGCTCAACAACGCGACCTTCCGGCCGTTCCTGGTCTATTCGCTGGTTGCGCTGATCTATTTCTGTCTCTGTTTCCCGCTGTCGTGGTGGGCGAAGAAAATCGAAGGCCGCCTCAATGTCGCTCGTTAGCATTCGTGACGTCAGGAAGAGTTTTGGCCCGAACGAGGTGCTGAAAGGCGTCTCGCTCGATATCGCCAAGGGCGACGTGGTCGCGATCATCGGCCGCTCCGGCTCGGGCAAGAGCACCCTGCTCCGCTGCATCAACGGGCTGGAGACCTACCAGTCCGGCACCATCACCGCCGACGGCATCGAGGTCGGCGGCGCCGCCACCAACCTGCGCGAACTGCGCCGTCATGTCGGCATGGTGTTCCAGCAGTTCAACCTGTTTCCGCATCTGACCGCGGCCGAGAACGTCATGCTGGCGCCGACCGTGGTCAACAAGGTGTCGAAGGCGGAAGCCCGCGCGACCGCCGCCGAGGTGCTGGCCAAGGTGGGACTGTCGGAAAAGATGGATGCCTATCCGAGCGAGCTTTCCGGCGGCCAGCAGCAGCGCGTCGCCATCGCCCGCTCGCTCGCAATGCGACCCAAAGTGTTACTGTGTGACGAAATCACCTCCGCGCTTGACCCCGAACTGGTCAACGAGGTGTTGCGCGTGGTCGAGCAATTGGCACGCGAGGGCATGACGCTGATCCTGGTGACGCACGAAATGCGGTTCGCCCGTGACGTCGGCACCAAGCTCGTTTTCATGCACCACGGCAAGGTGCATGAGGAAGGCGTGCCTAAGGAGGTGTTCGCCGCGCCACGAACACCGGAACTGCAACAGTTCGTCGGCCAGGTCAGCTAACGGAGCCGCGCGTTGCCTGCGGGAGCGGCGTCCGCAGGATCTGACGTGCAGCTTCAGCGAACCGCAGCGTCAAGAAATCTCGTAGACCGACACCTCGTCCTCGATGCCACTCAACGCGACGCGTCTGAGCGCCGGTTTTAGCCCGTTGGACTCCAGTAGTGTCTGAGTTTGCGCGTTGTCTACCACGGATTTCGTCACGACGATCGAGCGCGATGCCGCAAGACTTTGGACACGCGAAGCAATATTGACGGTCTGACCGAAATAGTCCTGCTGGGCATTGAGCGTGACCGCAAGGCATGATCCTTCATGGATGCCGATCTTCAGACGCAAACTCTGATGCTGACGCTGGGCGCCGAGATCGCTCATCGCCTCGCGCATGCGGATCGCGGCGGCAATGGCGCGGTCAGGCGTCTCAAAGGTCGCCATCACGGCATCGCCGATGGTCTTCACGACCGCGCCCCTTTCGGAGACGATAATCTCCTGCAGCAGCCGGAAATGCTCGTCGACGAGATCGAAGGCGACGAGATCGCCGACGCGCTCATAAAGCTCCGTCGAGCCCTTCACATCGCTGAACAGGAAGGTCAGGCTCAGAATCTTGAGACGTTGGCCGATGGCAAGTGTGTCGGTCCGGTAGAGGTCGCGGAAGGTCTGATTGGTGAGGAGGCGTTTCGCGGTGAGAATGGGCTTGCGGCGGCTGAGGAGGTTGTCCAACGCCTGGTTCGCCATCCATACGGCCGGCAGCACCCGGCTATCGGTACGGTTCTCCAGGGTCAGGCGCAGTGGCCCGGGATGCAAAGCAATGGTTTCGACCGGGACCTGCACCTTGTTGAAGATCACGGACAGGTTCTGGCGTTCGTTCGTCTGCCCGCCGCTTACTTCAAGGAATTGCGCCGTATGTGTCACGGGATCGAACACAATCAATGTGCCCGCCGGTAAATGCAGGGAGAGGATGGCCCTCTCTCCCGGCGGCAAGTCGACACTTTCAAGCGTGACCTCGTCCAGCATCTTCTCCAGATCCGTTGGAAGGTCGATGGCCGAACTCCAAAAGACCTGGCGATAATACTCGGGCACGGACAGATCGTCGGGGTTGTGGGCCGATATCCTTCGCACGCGCGGGCTCACCGTGAAGGTCACCTCGACGAGGTTGTCGAGCGTCGTCTCATAGCCGGCGGCGCAAAAGGCGCAATTGTACTGCCTCCTGTCCAGCGTCTTCAGGCTCTTGTTGGCGGAAAGAACGCCTGCGCAGCTCGGACACATGACATTCCATGTCATCTCGAAGATGCCAAGCGCCACCGCATTCAGCAGTGCCGCGACGACCCGTTCCTCGGCGAGGCCTTCCTTGGCAGCGAGGTCAAGCGCGTTCATCTTGTTCAAGGCATGATCCGGGGCATCCCGCACCATGCGCTCGAGCATGTCCACCACGTCGTCGCCGGCCGACTGGCGCAGGGAAGGTCTCTGCTTCGCTCATGCGACAATGCTACATGAAAGAATGCGGGGCGGAAACTGCTTCGGCCTAACGCCTTCAACAACGGATCGTGACAATAACAGCCAGGGACATCAGCGGCCGCTGAATACGGCCGCCCGTTTTTCGAGAAACGCGTTGCGCCCTTCGACCGCATCGGCACTCAGGCGGATCTCCGCCTGTGTTTCGATTTCGCGGCGGAACTGGTCGGCATAGCTGGCGTGCTCGCTGTCATCGATCAGGCGGCGTGTCGCGACGAGAGCACGCGTCGGACCCTCGGCGAGTTTGCGCGCCAGTTCGAGAGCGCCGTCACGCAACGCCGCATCGTCGAACACTTCGCGGACCAATCCCCATTCCTTCGCCTGGTCCGCCGAGAGCGGCTCGTTAGTCATCATCAGTTCGAGCGCGCGCTGCCGGCCGACAAGACGCGGCAACAGCCAGGTCGAGCCAAGATCGGGCACCAACGCGATGCGGCTGAACACCTGGATGAAGCGTGCCGAGCGCGCCGCCACGATCATGTCACCCGCCATCGCCAGACTGAACCCGCCGCCAGCCGCAACGCCGTTGACGGCGACCACGATCGGCACGCGGCATTCTCGCATCGCCTTGAACGCCGGCCAGTAATACTTCATCACGCCGGCCGCGAGGTCGTCGCCCAGGATCTGCGCGGCCTTGAGGTTCTGGCCGGAGCAAAAGCCGCGGCCGGCTCCCGTCAGCACCAGCGCCCGCACCTGCGGATCGTCGGTAACTTCACCAATGGCGATGGCGAGATCGCCCAACAGATCAGGCGTCATCGCGTTGAGCGTTTCAGGCTCATCCAATGTCAGCACGCTGACGTTGCCATCACGCTCGCGCTTCACTCCCGGCATCTCGCAACCTCCGTTCACAGGCATTTTTGGCCGGCCCGGCCGGGCGCGACAGATACCCCTAATGGTACCGGAAGAAGGACCTCAATCAACTGGTACAGAAATAGGCGATACCGCCATCACTGTGCCAATATCGGCGCAGTGATTGTTTACCCCGAGAGGAGCGAGCGTTGAGCAATCGCTGGGGTATTCTGGCCGTCCTGTTCATTGTGCGGCTGACCGTGGCGTTCCAGTTTCAGAGCGTCGCTGCGGTTGCGCCGCTGCTCGGCGCCAAGTTCGATGCCAGCCTGGCCGATATCGGACTCCTGATCGGCCTCTATTTCACACCGGGCGTTGCGCTGTCGCTGCCGGGCGGCGCGGTCGGAAAAAGGATCGGCGACAAGCGTGCCGTATCAGTTGCGCTGGCGGTGATGTTGACCGGCCAACTCGCCATGGTGGCGTCAGACTCCTGGGGCTGGCAAATTGCAGGACGGCTGATCGCCGGCAGCGGCGCCGTCTTGCTCGGCGTCATGATGACGAAAATGGTCACCGACTGGTTCGCCGGCAAGGAACTCGCGACCGCGATGGCCATCTTCGTCAATTCGTGGCCAGTCGGCATCGCGACCTCCCTTTTGGTCTTGCCCATGATCGGCACCGTCCATGGTGTCAGCGCCGCCTATCTTTCGGTTGCCGCGCTGATCGGCCTCGCCATCCCGCTTCTTGTTTTGGGCTATCGATCGCCGTCAATTGCTGCAGCCGCACCTTCAACCGCCTCACGGCTCGACCGCACCACCCTCTTCGCCGTGATCATCGCTGGTCTGATCTGGGGTGCCTTCAACATCGGCTTCACGATGATTTTCAGTTTCGGCCCGACGCTGCTGGTCGAACGCGGCTGGTCGATCACGGCGGCCGGCTCGGCCATCAGCATTGTGCTGTGGATCGCGGCGTTGAGTGGAATAGCCGGCGGGTTTCTGGCTGACTGGACCGGGCGGCCGCAATCGGTGCTTGTCATCGGGTGCGTCCTGTTCGCCCTGTTGATGCTGATGTTGCCTCGCAGCGCTGCGGTGATTCCCATTGTGATTGCGATCGGCGCGCTCAGCGCCCCGCCGGTAGGGCCGATCATGAGCCTGCCCGCGCGCGTGTTGCAGCCTCAGACGCGTGCGATCGGGATGGGTATTTTCTTCACCGTCTTTTTCGCCGTGATGATGCTTGGTCCGGCGATCGCCGGCGCCATCGCCAAATGGACCGGCAGCGCTGCGGCGGCACTCGACTTCGGAACGGCGGCCCTGCTTGTCTGTCCAGTATTGTTATGGGGATACAACCGGATTGTGTTATTGAACCAGCAAGATTCGCTGAGGTAGGCACGATCTTGCAACTGCAGCCCGGCTCCGAACGCATCTTTGCCGACGACAATACCGACCCGCTCGACGGCATCGTGCGGTGGGCGCCGGCGAAATCGCTTTGGATCGGCACCATGACGGCGATGGCGATCATCCTTGCGCCGATCTTCACCTCCTGGAGCGCGATTATTCTGTTTGTCGTGGCCAGCGGCGTAACCCTTTGCTTCGGGCACTCCGTCGGTATGCACCGGCGCCTGATTCATTCCAGCTTCGATTGCCCGCTATGGGTCGAGCATTTGTGCGTTTATCTCGGAACGCTGGTTGGAATGGCGGGTCCCTACGGCATGGTCCGGCTGCACGATTTTCGCGACTGGGCGCAACGTCAGTCAGCTTGCCATGATTATTCCTGTCACCGTGCCGGCTTCTGGCGCGACGCATGGTGGCAAATGCATTGCAAGCTGATGCTGAAGCATCCGCCGGAATTTCGGCTTGAGCCACGGCTCGCCGGCGACCGATTTTATGCATTCGTCGAGCGGACGTGGATGTGGCAGCAATTGCCGTGGGCAATTCTGTTTTTCGCGATTGGCGGCTGGAGCTGGCTGGTCTGGGGCATCTTCGTTCGCATAAGTGTCTGCGTAACCGGTCATTGGCTGGTCGGTCACTTCTCCCATCGCAGCGGTGGACAGAGCTGGGTCATCGATGGCGCGGCGGCCCAGGGATACAACGTCGGCATCGCCGGGCTGATCAGCATGGGCGAAAGCTGGCACAACAATCACCATGCATTTCCAGGCTCGGCCAAGCTGGGCCTCTTTCCCGGCCAGATCGACCTCGGCTGGTGGTTGATCAAGACTCTCGAAGCCATTGGCCTTGCGAGCAACATCAAAACGCCGGACGAGATCCCCCAACGGCCGGGATTACGGCGTTTGGGAAGTGCGGAAGGCGTTGCAGCGTTCGCGCCCGGCGGCTCTGCTCCCCTGAAAGCAATGACGGCGGAAAAAACGTCGGAACTATCGAGCCACGACCGCAGACCGCGTGAATGCCCGCACTTCCTGCAACCGCCGCTAACACATCGTTAACCCTGTCGGCCTTAGGGTCTTTCCGACGCCGAAGGACCGGCTGTCTGGTGGCGAAGATGTCGTTTGCGCAAAAGAAAACAGTTACTGTCCCGTCCGCCGAGGAGCGACGGCGCTTTCAGCGCGTCAAGGTCCACCTGCTCGGCCGCTACATGCTGCCGGATCGGCGCGAATTTCCTTGCCAGATTATTAACATGTCGCCGGGCGGACTGGCATTGCTCGCACCCGGGATCGGCAACGTCGGTGACCGCGTGATCGCCTATCTCGACCATATCGGCCGGGTCGAGGGCAAAATCACCCGCATCATCGACAACGGCTTTGCCATGACGGTCGGCGCGACCGCCCGCAAGCGCGACAAGCTCGCCGCCCAGCTCACCTGGCTCGCCAACCGCGATATCCTCAATCTGCCGGAAGACCGCCGCCACGACCGTATCGTGCCGCGCAATCCGATTGCCCTGCTCACGCTCGAGGACGGCAGCAAGATGACCTGCCGCATCATCGACCTGTCGCTGTCGGGCGCCGCGATCGCCGCGGAGAACCGCCCGCCGCTGAAATCTCTGGTCATGCTCGGCAAGGTGCAGTCCCGCGTGGTGCGAAACCTCGAAGAAGGCTTCGCTCTCGAGTTTGTCCATGAGCAGATTGCCGAGACGCTCGAAGATGCGGTTACCGCGCGGTAAAGCGCCAACCGCCAAAAAACCCTGATTTTTCAGCCTCAAAGGCGGTATCCGCATTGCCGGATACCGCCTTTTCGCCGTTCGGCGCCCCGCCAAGGTAGGTTAACGCGCCGCGCTTTTGCCCGCGCAATCCCTGCGATTTGCAGCGTCACAGGCGTTAATCCCTAAAATTTGAATCAACTGCAGTTGTTTCAAATTTTAGTCGAATTCGATTCAAGTATAGATCGAATTCGCCGCGCCTTTTACTAGTATTCACGTCAAATGTACTTGCCTGACTTAGCGGCGGCGCAAATCCTTTGTGCGAAACGTGGTCCCAACAAGAAACGGGGGCCACGATGTTGTTCAGGGGACAGGGGAAGGGACTGGCGATCATCGCCGTCCTGTTAGGGATAAACGCTTCGATGAGCGTCTCGGCGAAAGCCGGTGACGCGCTCTACGCCAGCCTGGGCGAGGCCGCACGTTCGCCGATCGGCTGGGTCGAATTCTGCGCCGAGAACGCCAGCGAATGCCGCGGCGGCGCGTCTCAGCCGCGCGACATCGTGATGTCGCAGACGGCGTGGCGGGATTTGCTGCGGGTCAACAAGTGGGTCAACGAGACCATCAAGCCGATCACCGACATGGATCATTGGGGTGTGATCGAAAAGTGGTCGTTGCCGACGGACGGTTACGGTGACTGCGAGGACTATGTGCTTCTGAAGCGCAAGATGCTGGTCGACGCCGGATGGCCGCGCGAGGCGCTGCTGATCACGGTGGTGCGCGACAAGAAGGGCGAAGGCCACGCGGTGCTGACGGTGAAGACCGACAAGGGCGAGTTCGTTCTCGACAACCAGAACGAAAACGTCCTGGCTTGGACTGAGACCGGCTACCGCTTCGTCAAGCGTCAGTCGCAGAGCGACCCGAACGTGTGGGTCTCGCTCGGTGACGGCCGGCCGGCGGTCGCCACCGCGTCGTCGCGCGATCGATAACGAGAAGGAATCTACGAACCCGCGACCCGGTCACATCCCCACCCCTCCCCGTCCCAGACCGGTTCGCGCGCGGCCACCCTTCCCCCAAAGGGTGGCCGCAACTTTTTTAGAGAGCCATTTGCTGGCCGTCCGCTTTTGCCGCCGGGCAGACGGTCGTCCTAGGCAGCTGCGCGCCTGCAACATCCACCAACAGATTTACGAGTGCTCGCCCAACCGCGATAATGCACGAGCTGAATCGTTGAAGGAAAGCCGCCGCCGATGGACATGCTGGTCAAGCTCTATGCGCTGCCTGCCTCCCGCGACGTGTTCGAGCGCCTGAGCAAAGCGGGTATCACGACGCGGCGCGCGCGGGCTCCGGAAAAGCACAAGGTCGTCGCCTGGGTCCGCCAGAACTTCAGCGAGGCGTGGGCCAGCGAAGTCGATGTGGCGTTCTCCCGGCAACCGGTCTCCTGCTTCATCGCCATCAGGCAAAAGAGCATTCTTGGGTTTGCCTGTCATGACGCGACCTGTCCCAACTTCTTTGGGCCCACGGGAGTGGACCAGAACGAAAGAAAGCACGGGATCGGCAAGGCGCTGCTGTTCAATTGCCTCGAAGCCATGAAGCAGCAGGGATATGGCTACGCCATCATCGGCGGCGTGGGCCCTGCCGAGTTCTACGCAAAGGCGGTCGGCGCGATACCGATCGAGGGTTCCGAGCCAGGCGTCTATCGCGGGCTGTTGTAGCGCGGACAATCCGAGAGGACGACATGGCAGAACGCGAGATCGACGCCATCCGCAAATTGCTGACGTCAAAGCCGCGGCCGGTCGGCTGGTCGGAGCGGCGGCAACGGCTCGACGAGGTCGGATCGATCTGGCCGGTAGCGTCTGACGTACAATGCGAGGCGGTCGATTGCGACGGTGTCGCCGGCGAGTGGTCGACTGTGCCGGGCAGCGAGACATCGCGCGTGCTGCTGTATTTCCACGGCGGCGGATATTGCTCCGGCTCGATTGTCAGCCACCGCCGCCTGGTGACGGAAGCCGGGCGCGCGGCGGGCACCCGCACCCTTGCGATCGGCTACCGGCTTGCGCCTGAACATCCCTATCCGGCCGCCCATGAAGACGCGCTCGCGGCGTGGCGCTTCCTGCGCCGGCAAGGCATTGCGGCGGCAAGTATCGCTGTCGGCGGCGACAGCGCCGGGGGCAACCTGACGCTCGCCCTGATCAACCGCCTGCGCGCGGCCGGCGAGGCCTTGCCGGCCTGCGCCTGGCTGGTCTCACCCTGGACCGATCTCACGATGTCGGGCAGCACGCTGCAGACCAAGGACGCCGTCGATCCACTGATCCACAAGGCCTATCTCGATGAGCTCGCGGATGCCTACGCGCCGCCGGGCGTCGACCGGAGGGATCAGCTGATCTCGCCGCTGTTCGCCGATCTCGCGGGCTTGCCGCCGGTCCTGATCCAGGTCGGATCGGCCGAGACGTTGCTGGCCGACGCCACCCGGCTTGCCGAGGCTGCGGGAGCGGCCGATGTCGATGTCACACTGCAGATCTGGCCGCACATGATACACGCCTGGCCGGTCTGGAATGCCAATCTCAAGGACGGCCGCCGCGCGCTGGCCGGCGCCGGCCAGTTCATCCGGGCGCATATCCGTTAGCCCAGGGACGCACTCCCTCGCTCAACCCCTGATCGCGAGGGGTTTGGCCCGGAATCCCCGCCCCGCCCGGCAAATCCCGGGTTTTAGCGGCAGCATGGCTGTGCTATTTTGGAACTTTGGAATCACGTCCGGATTTGGAGTCGCATGATCGAACTCACGCCCCGGAGTGCCAGCCCCATCGCGCGTTTCGGCGGACAGCCGATTGCGATCGCCGCTGTGGCCCTCGTCATTGTCGTGCTTGGAGTTAGTTCTATCGCCCTGTGGCGCGCCTATACCGGCAGCGCTCCCGAGACCGATCGCGCAGTCGCGGCCCGGCAGTTGCAGGCGCGCACGGCGCAGGCATCCGAGCAACTGGTCGAGAAGACCAAGGGCCTGGAAGCGACGCAGCAGGAATCGATCGATCAATTGCAGGTGGTGCAGGACCAGTTGCAGACCGTCCGCCGCCTGCTCTCCGCGCAGCAGGCCGACAACAAGAAGCTTTCCGAGCAGGTCGGAACGCTCACGGAGGCAATCGAAGGCTTGCGGCAATCCTTTGCCAGCGCGCAGGCCTCCGAACCCGCCGCATCGCCTGCGCCGCGCAAGCGGTCGGTCAAGGCAACGCCCCGCTCCAGCAGGGCGGCGAACCGCAGCCGCGCCAAGGCGCGCGGCTAACTGGCCGGGACCGAGTTCGGCGACAACATTCTTGCTCGGGTTTTGTCTGGCCGGTGCAGCGATCTTCAGCGCTCACTATCGCAATCGGCCGATTTTCATCACTGACGTCGGCCGCGAAATTGCACCGGCCTTGCGGCGGGATATTTTCCACAAGTTGCGGCAGGCGTTGCCGCAACTTTTTTCCACTTTGTGAACTGGTTCACACATCGCCGGATGAATCGCGGGCATCCTGAAATTCACCGGATGGCGTGAGCCGATTTCAATATCCGGGGCTGGCAAGGTCGTTGACGGTATACTGCGTCGACGGCCTTGTTTTTTTTGTGCCTCATTTTTGGGCGTTGCACTGTGCCCCCGGCTGACATCTCCCAAGCAGGTGATTTGCGCTCGCGCCGGTTTGCAAGCCGAATGCGCCTCCCAAAAAAGGAGAGCCGCCATGAGCGCCGAATCCCTGCCGACCTCGGATGTCATCGGACTGACCAGGGTCGCACCATTCTCTCGACGTGGCTTCATGACCGCGTCGGCCGCCGTGGCGGCGGGCTACACGCTGGCGGCCGGACCGGTGCGTGCCGACGTGATCAAGACCGACACCAACGGCCTCACGGCCGGTGACGCCATGATCAAGCTCGCCGACGGCGAGATGCCCGGCTATTTCGCGCGGCCTGCCGGCGTCAGCAACCCGCCGGTGGTGCTGGTGGCGATGGAGATTTTCGGCCTGCACGAATACATCAAGGACGTGACGCGGCGCCTTGCCAAGCTCGGCGCGTTCGCGGTGGCGCCGGACTACTATTTCCGCAAGGGCGTCGATCTGACCAAGATCGCGGATATTCCGCAACTCATGCCGATCGTGAATTCGAAACCGGACGCCGAACTATTATCCGATCTCGACAGCACCGTTGCCTGGGCCAAATCGCAGGGCGGCGACGCTTCGAAACTGGGCATCATCGGCTTCTGCCGCGGCGGACGCACGGTGTGGGAATATGCCGCCCACAGCGACGCTCTCAAGGCAGGCGCCGCGTTCTACGGTTCGCTGGTCGATCCGCCGAACCCGGTTTGGCCGAAGAGCCCCACACAGCTCGCAGCCGAGATGAAGGCGCCCGTGCTCGGCCTCTATGGCGAAGCTGACACCGGCATTTCCGTCGCAACGGTAGAGACTTTCAAGGCAGCCCTTGCGACCAACAAGAAGGCTGCCGAGTTCAAGATCTATCCCGGAGCCCCGCATGGTTTCCACGCCGACTATCGCCCGAGCTACCGCAAGGACGCGGCCGAGGACGCCTGGTCCCAAATGCAGGCCTGGTTCAGGAAGTACGGGGTGTTGAGCTAGCTTCGATCTGTGAACCGAAACAGCGGCCCTCAATAACTGACCGATGCCTGCACCGATACGCGCCAGGACCCGGCCGGGGTATGCGGGCCGTCAGTCAAGGCCGTCGCCGCCAGCAGCTTGGAATTGAAGTTCGCTCCGGCCGCAAAATCGAATCCGGCGCCGACCGAGGACAGCGTGGAGTCGCGCCGGGAGAACAGATCCCGCCCCCAGCCGACATCGGCCAGCAGGAACGGCGCCAGCGTGCCCGGCATCCAGGAGGGCATGTTGGGTATCGAAGCGTAGAGCGAATTGCGCAGGATCAGGGCCTGGTCGACCGCACCGTCCTCGGTCACATAACCGCGCACGGCGTGGATCCCGCCGAGCCCGATGCGCTCGGTGTCCGGAAGCGGCTTGGACGACGCCAGCACGGATACTTCCGATTTCAGCGACAACCCCTTCGGCAGCGGCGTCACGCGGCCATACTCGAGGGTCACGAAATTGGTTTGCGTGTTGGTGACGCGGCCGTTGGTGAAGGCGCTCCAGGCGTTCGAATTGTTGCCGGGCAAGACGCCCCCGGGATTGGACTTGAAACGGACATCGAGGTTGTTGGTGCCCAGATTGTCGGACCAGCGCCCGTTCCATCCAACCACCAATTGAGCAACGTCGGCGCTGCCCTCCGCGACCGGCGTACCATCGAAGATGGTCGTACGTAGCTGGTGCTTGAGTTCGACGCCGCCGAGCAGGTCGCCGGCCGTCGCGGGCAGCAGATCGGACAGCGCGGTGCGAACGATCGCCGAGGCCTGGCTGGTTTCGGTCTTGATCCGGAAAAGATTGTTCGGCCGCTCGTTGGTCAGCACGTGGTCGCCGACGACTTCGAGGCTCGTGCGCAATCCGAGCGGCGTGAGCAACCGCCCTGCCTGACTGACATATCTGGCGTCGTCAGGCCGGCTGAACAGCCCATCGTCCATCCAGAAATTTCCGCTGCCGGTGAGCTGATAGGACGCGACGATATCGGCGGACGGCGCCCCGCTGGCACCGACATAATAGCGGTTGCGGTCGGTCAGCAGCGTGCCGCTGTTGGCATAGCCGGCGTACACCTGCCATGGCTTGCGATCCGTCACCTGGATGTTGACGTCGGTCATGCCGAGATCCTTGCCGGGACCGAACACCGCTTCGACCTGCCGAAACGGATTGCGATTGGCCCAGTCGAGATCGGTCTCGAGCTTGCGCGCATCGATTTCCTGTCCGGGGACAAGACGGATGCGGCTGGGCGGATAGCGCTCGGGCGCCGCTCCCGCCACCTTGATGTTGGCGACTTTGAAGGCGATCACGCGTAGCTGCAGCACGCCGGTCGACACTTCCTGCGGCGGCAGCGTGATCGACACAAATGGCCGCCCGGCGTCGCGGTAGGCTGCGGCCACGGCTGCCTGCACTTCGGCGATGACCTTGCGGCTGAGCGGCTGATCGAGAAATGGCGTGAGTCGCTCGCGCAAGCCGGCGGTGTCGATGCCGCTAACCTGCTCCACATCGATACCCTTCGCGCCGCTTGCCGGCTTCGCGCTGGCGTTTGCTCCAATCAGGACGATGGCTTGAACATTCACGCCGAGCGGCGTCGCATCATCGCTCTTCAGCAAATCGTCGGTGCCGATCTTGATTGCCGGCGCGCGACGCGGCGGCTCCGGCGGCAGATTGCGCTCCACTATTTGCGCCTGCGCGATGCCGCCGGGCGCGACTGCAACAGCGCAGACCACGAACAGCGCGCACCGTCTGCCGATTCTTCTCTTATGACGCGCGGATATTCGCACCCACAGTGTCTGCGATCTGAAATGTTTGGAGAGCGCCAGCATCACGGCGACCGGAGCCCGTCAAAGCTTCGGGATGTCGACATGTAGGTTCGCATGAGGCTGCACGCTTCCGACGTTCTGTCGCACACGGCGAACAATGAAGAAGTCAACCATTATGGTTTCTGGATTAATAACGGTTTAAGGTTGAATTCTCGGTGCAACAGAACTGAAGCGTGTACACGGTTGAATTGCTGACGACTGCACCAACTGCTGCGTGCAGAGCCACTGGTTGAAGGCCAGACGCCACTTCCAAACAGGAGAATTTTCCAACGACGCACGCAATGCGCGCAGCTTCACGCAATCAACGTCAATTGTCGGCGAAGGCCGGCAGACGCGTCTGCATCGTATCGACGAATCTTGCGCGCGTGCCGATGCGCCGGTTGTTGGGATGAGGAAGCTCGAGACACTGCCTGGAAGTGCAGGCGATCGCGGCAGAGAATTGCTCGATGCTCTCGGACTCACGCATCTGCCCGGGCGGCTGCGGCGCACGCAGAGCCACCCGCGACTTCACATAGGAGCCGAGTTCTGCAATCGGTATACGTGGTGCGGCTGCCGGCGTAATCGTGAGATTCGCGCCGACGAAAGTGAAGGCATAGTTCGATGAGGCTGCTAGCGTGCCCTGCGTGATGCCGTAGTCTCCGGCGTTGCTCGAAGCCGTCGCCGATGTCACGAGCGTACCCGACAGCGTATCGCCGTTGACGAGACCCGCGCCGCCGACCTGATAGGTCAATGCCGGATTGGCATCGCCGTAGACCCGGCTCTTCGCATCGGCCGTCACCGTGATGGCACGCTGGGTGACGGTCAGGTTGTTGCCCGTATAGTTCAGCGCATAATTGCCCGAGGCGGTGAGCGTGCCCTGTTCGATGCCGTAGGTGCCGACATTGCTGGCCGTGGTTGCCGACGTCACCAACCCACCCGACAGCGTGTCGCCATTGACGAGGCCTGCGCCGCCGACCTGGTAGGTCAGCGCCGGATTGGCGTCGCCATAGGCGCGGCTCTTGGCGTCGGCCGTCACCGTGATGGCACGCTGGGTGACGGTCAGGTTGTCACCTGTATAGGTCAGCGAATAGTTGCCGGAAGCCGCCAGCGTGCCCTGCGTGATCCCGTAGGTGCCGACATTGCTCGCCGTCGTTGCCGATGTTGCCAGCCCGCCCGACAGCGTATCGCCATTGACGAGACCCGCCCCGCTGACCTGATAGGTCAGCGCCGGATTTGGCGTCGCCGTACGTGCGGCTCTTGGCGTCCGCCGTCACCGTGATGGCGCGCTGCGTGACGGTCAGGTTGTCACCCGTATAGGTCAGCGCGTAGTTGCCCGAGGCGGCGAGCGTGCCCTGCCCGATACCGTAGACGCCGACGTTGCTGGTTGTCGTCGCCGACGTCGCGAGCGACCCCGACAGGCTATCGCCATTGACCAGACCTGCGCCGCCGACCTGATAGGTCAACGCCGGATTGGCGTCGCCGTAAGTGCGGCTCTTGGCGTCCGCCGTCACGGTGATCGCGCGTTGGGTGACGGTCAGGTTGTCGCCAGCATAATTCAGCGAATAATTGCCCGAGGCCGCGAGCGTGCCTTGCGTGATGCCGTAAGTACCAACATTGCTGGCCGTGGCCGCTGACGTCGCCAGCGCACCGGACAGTGCGTCGCCATTGACCAGCCCAGCTCCGCCGACCTGATAGGTCAATGCCGGATTGGCATCGCCGTAGACCCGGCTCTTCGCATCGGCCGTCACCGTGATGGCACGCTGGGTGACGGTCAGGTTGTCACCTGTATAGGTCAGCGAATAGTTGCCCGAGGCGGCCAGCGTTCCCTGACTAATTCCGTAGACACCGACGTTGCTGGCTGTCGTCGCTGACGTCGCCAGCGTACCTGACAGGCTGTCGCCATTGACCAGCCCAGCCCCGCTGACCTGGTATGTCAACGCCGGATTGACGTCGCCGTAGGCGCGGTTCTTGGCGTCAGCGGTTACCGTGATCGCGCGCTGAGTGACGGTCAGGTTGCCGCCCGTATAGGTCAGCGCATAATTGCCCGAAGCCGCGAGCGTTCCCTGCGTGATCCCGTAGACGCCGACATTGCTGGCAGTGGTCGCCAACGTCGCCAGTGCGCCCGACAGGCTGTCGCCATTGACCAGGCCGGCGCCGCCGACCTGCCAGGTCAGCGCCGGATTGGCGTCGCCATAGGCTCGGCTCTTGGCATCGGCCGTCACGGTGATGGCGCGCTGGCCAATCGTGAGGTTGGCGCCGTTGTAGGTCAGCGCGTAGTTGGAAGATGCGGTGAGCGTGCCCTGGCTGATGCCATAGGTCCCGACGTTGCTCGTTGCTGTCGCCGACGTTGCCAGTGCACCCGAGAGGCTGTCGCCATTGACGAGTCCGGACCCGCCGACCTGCCAGGTCAGCGTCGGATTGGCGTCGCCATAGGCACGGCTCTTGGCATCGGCCGTCACTGAAATGGCGCGCTGGCCAATCGTGAGGTTGGCGCCGTTGTAGGTCAGCGCGTAGTTGGAAGATGCGGTGAGCGTGCCCTGGCTGATGCCATAGGTACCGACGTTGCTGGTTGCTGTCGCCGACGTTGCCAGCGCGCCCGACAGCGTATCACCATTGACCAGCCCCGCGCCGCCGACCAGATAGGTCAACGGCGGATTGGCGTCGCCATAGACGCGGCTCTTGGCGTCGGCCGTGACCATGATCGATCGCGGCGTGACCGTCAGCGTGGCAGGCGTCTGGACCAGGCGATAGGCCTGCCCGGCAGTGCTTACGACGCTGCCGCCAGCCGTGATCGCGTAGCTGCCGACATTGGATGTCGCCGTCGCCGCTGTTGACAGTGAGAGGCCGGAGAGAATGGCTGACGTGTCGCCCGTGTGCAGGCCGTAGTACGTATAGGTGAGAGCCGGGTTGGCATCGCCGTAGACCCGCGACGCATTGGCGGGATCGACGCGCAGGACATGGTTGACGCCGTAGAGCTGCGGATAATAGCCGGCGCTCGGCGCCGACCAGACATTGGCGAAATCCCAGCCCGCGTAGGTGATGGCGTAGTTGACCGTATCCTGCATCTGGCTGGTCGTCAGGCCGATCCCGCCGGTGACGGTCCCGGTTCCGATGGCGGAGTTCCGGCCTGTTGTCACCGTGTCAAAATAGGAATCGGTGACGGTACCCCACTGACCACCGACCAGCCCGCCGAGATTTCCAAGGCCGCTCACCGCCCCGGCCGCGTAAGTCTGGGTGATGGTGCCGAGATTGAGGCCGGCAAGACCTCCCGCTATGAAGCCCCCGACCGCACCGGTGGCGTAGGCCTGCGTGATCGCGCCCTCATTCCTACCAACAAGCCCGCCGACATAGTAATTGCTGGGGGTGCTGACCGTCACGTTGGCATAGGATTGCGTGATATTGCCCGTCGCGGTGTTCTTCCCGACCAGCCCGCCCACATCATCGTTGGTGCCGTTCACCGCGCCTGTCGCATGGGATCGCACGATGGTCCCGGCGTTATTGCCGACAAACGCGCCGACATCCCTCCTGCCGGTTACAGCGGCGCCGATGAGACCGACGTCCTGCACCGTTACGCCCGCGCCAACATATCCAAACAGTCCGACATCGTCGGTGGTCGATCGATTGATGGTCAGGTTGGCAATGGTACGACCTTGGCCATTGAACGCTCCGGTGAATTTCGTGGCGGTGCTGCCGATCGGAACGAATCCCGCCGACGACCACATATCGGGATATTTGCCGCCGACGGCCGACAGGCTGGAGCCGAGGTCGATGTTGCCCGCCAGCGTGTAGCTCGCGCCGAGATTCATCGCAATCAGTTGCAATTGATGCGCGTTGGTGATGGTGGTTTGGTATTCCCAGCGGCCGAACGGTCGGGTGTGGCCGTCGATCATGAACCAGCCGGTCGAGCCCGTTCCCGGAAAGCTGAAGCCGCCATAGGCGCTCTGCTTGAAGGCGTAATTGGCGGCGGCTGATTGCGCGCGGTCGCTGGTTACGGCCGTCACGCCGCCCGAACCGCTGCCGATGGCGGACGTCTTTCCGCTCGTGTAGGTGTCCCAGTAGGACGCCGTGATGGAGCCGCCGTTGAAGCCGATCAGCCCGCCGACAGCGCTCGGGCTAGCGCCGGTGCCTGTCACGGCGCCCGTTGCATAGACCTGTGATACCGAGCCAGGGTTAGTAGCGCAGCCGGAACTGCCACAGTTATTCAAACCGATGGCACCGCCAACGTAGAGCGGTCCGCTCACGGTGCTGCTCGAATAGCCATTCGACACGGTCTGAAAGTTGTAGCCGATGAGACCGCCGGCGCCGGCACTGGTGGCGGTGACCGATCCGCTCGAATAGACGTTGCTGACCGTCCCGTAGTTCGTGCCGACGATCCCGCCGACAATCTCCCAGCCGGTGACGGTCGCACCGATGACGCCAACGTTGCTTACCGTGCCGCCGGCGCCGAGAAAGCTGATCAGCGCGACGTTTTGGATTGACAGCCGATTGATGAAGAGGCCGGAGATCGTGTGGCCCTGGCCGTTCAAGTTTCCGCTGAAGCTGGTCCCGCTGCCGATCGGCTCGAACCCGGCGCCGCTGTTCCAGCCGGATGTAATGCCGGCATCGATGTCGCGGCCGAGCGCATAGGTGCCGGACAGGTTGTTCTTCATGTTCTGCAGGTCAAAGGCATTGTTGACCAGCATGTTCGTCTTGAGCGTAGCGCCGCCGGTGACGCTGCTGCTGAAATTCGTCTGCGTCGGTGCACTATATTTGGTGGTGTTGACCGTCGAATTGCTGCCGGTCGGGTTGTAGAAGATCGAGACTGTTCCGGCGGTCGACACCTGGCCGCCGCCGAACGTCACGGTGCCGGTGCCCGTGCCGGCATTGTCGGCGCGCAGCACGACACCACCGCCGCCGGTGCTGGTGATGTTGGCGTTGACCGCGATGTTGCGATAGGCGCTCAGCGTCAGCGTCGCGCTGGTCGACCAGCTGATGCCGCTGGCCACCGTGATGTCGCCGCTGCCGCCGCTGCCGGCCGCATTCGTCTCCTGGGTGACATTGCTGCCGCCGTTGAGCGCGGTCGCGATGGTGCCGGCGAGCGTCGAATTAATCGTGAGATCCACAGGATCGAGCAGCCAGGTGCCGCCAGGACCGGCATTGACGCTGCCGCCCGCGAAGTCGAACGAATGCCCTGATGTCTCGATGAAGCCGCCGCGCAGCCCGGTGGCGCTGATCGCGCCGCCAAACGACGTCGTGCCGTCCGACCACACCACCACATTGCCGCCGGCGCCCGACGTGCCGTCCGCCGTGATCGTTGCGCCCGCCTCGATCGTCGTGTTCTGCGCATTGGCGATGGCTTGCAGCAGGAACTTCCGCGTAACGTCCGACCCGCCGGCGCGGTCGCCGCCGATCAGCACGGTGCCGCCTGACGTTCCGCTGGCGTCGATCTGTGCACCTGACGTCAGGGTGACGTCCTTGCCGGTCACCACCACGGTGCCGCCCGCACCGCTGCTGCCTTTGGCCGTGATGGCGCTGCCGACCACGACCTTGTCGCCGCTGACCACGATGTCGCCGCCGGTGAACGAGCCCGGTCCGGCAAAGTTTGTCCGCGCCGGCACAGCGTCCGCCTGGATGCGCCGCGCCACCACCTTCTGCGTTACATTGACCGAACCGCCCTCGGAGGTGAGGAAAACCCGGCCGCCCTTGTTGGCAACGCCGGTTGCCGAGATCGCACCATTGGTGTTGCCGGCTAGCGCATAGATGTTGCCGCCATTGGCGCGCAATTCCGCTTCCGTGGCGCGGATCGCGCCGCTGTTGCGGATTTCACCGTC
Source organism: Bradyrhizobium sp. WYCCWR15520 (assembly GCF_056174665.1). Taxonomy (NCBI): domain Bacteria; kingdom Pseudomonadati; phylum Pseudomonadota; class Alphaproteobacteria; order Hyphomicrobiales; family Nitrobacteraceae; genus Bradyrhizobium; species Bradyrhizobium sp. WYCCWR15520. The sequence goes on along the minus strand of NZ_JBWBWM010000009.1, from coordinate 27,394 downwards.
CTGTGCCGCACGCCGCACCAGCACCTTGCCGTTGCCGAGCGAGCCGTCACTCAGCAGCACCTCGCTGCCGGACGCCATCGCGGCGGTACCGTTACGCGCGGTCAGCGAGCCGTCGTTACGCACCTGGCGCGCGATCAGGACGACGTCGCCCTTCGACGCGCCGATCTTGCCGAGATTGACGACCGAGGCGTTGCTGTTGCCGCTGAAGGTCAGCGCACCTCCGGCCCGGAAATCGGTGTCCTTCACATCCAGCGTCGAGGCGACGAAACTGCCGCCGGTCTTGATCACGCCGGTCGGTCCAACGACGATTCCCGACGGATTGACGAGATAAACCGAGCCGGTCGCCGATACGACGCCGTTGATCGACGACGGCACGTTGCCGGTAACGCGGTTGAGCGTCGCGCCGCCGCCGTTATTGAACTGGACCTGGTAGCCCTGCCCCACCGAAAAGTTCGACCAGTTGACGATGCCGGTCCGGCTCGATTGGGTGACCGTCAGACTGGTCGGCGACGTCGAGCCGATCGAAACGTTCCCGCTGACCACCGTTCCACCAGTCGGCAGAGATTGCGCCATCGACGGTTGCGCGCAACTGAGGCCGCATAACAGCGCGATCAGGCTGACGGAGGCTCGAAAATCCCTGGTGGATGATTGGATGGACGACGAAAAACACGACCTGGATGAGACGATCATTGAACCACCATCCGCTTAAGGCGGCACCGCAAACTTTTCGTCTCCCAAATTCTTTGTCAGACATGCACGCTTTCGTGCAGATGGAACCTGACAGGTTCCCATCTAAGGATGTATCAAGTAACAAGCGCAATTTATCGGAAAATTGCAGATATCGGGCGTGAAGCCAGCCGCCAGGCATTGCGCGAGACAGACCGCGCAATGTCACGTCCGCTAAAGCGTGATGACTTTTCTTCGAATCGTCATCCCGCTTTATCTTTTTGTTTGAGCATGATCTTTTCGGAAAACCGCTGCACACTTTTCCGGATCATGCTCTAGTGCGGGCCGTCGCTCTTGCGATGCGGTCTGGACATCCGACGCAGCCTGGACAACGTCTGCTCGATCTCCCAGAACATCCAGACGAACGCCGCACCCAGCGCAACCACCACCATCAAAAACATCAATGTCAATTCGGGCGCTGTAAGCATTTCAACATCCCCCATGCGATGCGGAAGGGATCAGCAAGAATATCAAACAGCGGCCTCGGTGTAGTATCACCGAGACGGCGCTGTTCATTTGGGCCTGACCGGATCAGACTCAGACCTGCACGGGTCGGATGCGCGTCGGATCCTCAGATCCCGGATCAACTCTAGGACGAGTTCTCGGAAGTGGCTGGGTAATTTTGCTCACTTCTACGCGATTGTATGAGGAAGATCAGCAGCCGCGGCAAATGCTCTTGATCTTGCGATCGACCGTTTTGTTCTCTTCAGCGATTGCTGCGTCAACGCTTCCTGACCCCGCCGATCTTCCCGAGCCCGTCGTTACACCGCTTTCGGTGTTGACGCCGCGACCTGACGACTGGGCGGTGCCTGCAGTGTTGGTGCCCAGCGCAGGCGGTGACGCAAGCTTGGATGGGTTCTGCGCGCCGCTCGGGTCTTCGCCGGAATTGTTCAATCCGCCCGGACTGGCCGGACCAGGCGGCACGCCGGTGATGCCTTGCGTGCCCGCGCCCGCCGAGCCCGCGCTCGGCGATCCGGCGGCGCTGCTGCTGCCCGCGGAAGGGCCACTTGCCGCGCCGCTTGCACTGGCTCCACCGGCGCTCGCGCCTCCTCCGGTGCCGCCGCTGCTTCCACTTCCGCTCTGGGCGAGTGACATGGCCGGGGATATCAGGATTGTGAATGCCGCAACTGCGGCTACAGATAGCAGCTTCATCGGAAATCTCCTTTTTGGAGCAACGATGGCTCCCGGACCTGGTTCCTGCCGGAACGATTCCCGCGCCAGATCATTCAATCACAACCGCTCGACGCCCGGAGTGATCGCGCTTGCGCAAATTGATCGCCTTCGACGACGACACGTTCGACAAGCTCAAACAGCTTGCCCGTGACCGGATGGCGACATTTCAGGAACTGGCCGACGAAGCCTTCGCGGACCTCTTCAAGAAGCACGGCATTCCCATCGACCTCAAGGATGCGCTTAAAAAGAGCGCCGGCGTTTCGAAAGCCGCGACGGCGCGGAAGACGAGATCGAAAACCGGAAGGGCGCCCTCATGAATTCCGACCCGGACCCTTTCGAGCAAGGCCAACTCGCCGCGCGTCAGAACATTCCCGCAGAAGCCAATCCGTATCAGAACGGCAGCGAAGAGCATGCGCTGTGGGCCGCCGGGCATGAAAAGGTCGCCGGCCCTCGCGAAGCCAACGAGAGCGAAGGCAGCTGAGCCGCGTTTGAATATCGGATGCAGACCTGCGGGTCTTCAGCCGATCTTTTTCAGTCCGTTTTTGAATCGCGGTCCGTTGAGCGCGTAGAATTTCGCGGCACTTCCCATCGCCGTCACCTGCTCGGGTGTCAGCGTGCGCGCCACGCGCGCGGGCGAGCCGAGGATCAGGGAAAATTCGGGATATTCCTTGCCTTCGGTAACGACCGCTCCCGCGCCGACGATACTGCCACGGCGTATCCGCGCGCCGTTCATCACGATCGAGCCCATGCCGACGAGCGCGTCGTCCTCGAGCGTACAGCCGTGCAGGATGACATTGTGGCCGACGGTGCAGTTCTTGCCGATCGTTAGCGGAAAGCCGCGATCGGTGTGGCAGGTGGAATTGTCCTGCACGTTGGAACCTTCGCCGATCTCGATCCATTCATTGTCACCGCGCAGCACTGCGCCGAACCACACGCTGGCGGAATTCAGCAGGCGCACCTTGCCGATCACGACAGCGGTATCTGCGATGAAATAGTTTCCGTTTGCGGGGAGTTCAGGCCCCTGCCCGTCGAGTTCGTAGATCGCCATAACAAAAGGTCTCCGTTGGTGGAGACCTTGGCATAGCCGCTGGTGCGGGATCAAGCGAACAGGCCGGCAGCCTCAGGCCAGCACACCCGCGGCACGCAGCGTCATCAGGAAGAACGTGCCGGACATCATGCTCCAGAATCCGGAAAGCACAGTCGCCATCATCACGAATTCGAAGCGGCGGCGCTCGATCTTCGCGCCGCGCAGCGTGTTGCGCATGATGATGAAGGGTGCGGCGAAAACCAGAAACGGCACGGCCGCAAATGTCTTCGGCGCCACGCCCTCGCCAAGCAACCCGAACCCCGCCGGCCGCTCCGCCATCGCCTGATAGCCGCTGGCGAGCGCGCCTGCGAACGCAAAGCCGATGCACAGGGCGAACAGGGAATTCAACGCTTCGGGCGACATGACAACTTCCGCTACTCGACAAACCGCGCGCCCTGCTTTCGCAATATTGGCCGGCGGCCGCCACAGCATCCTTAAGGAAAGGTTAACAACGGGCCGCCGGGACCTCGTTTGCGCATGGCTTGAAGGGCTCGACTCCCGCGAAATCATGAGGAAATCACGCGCCCCATGGCATATTCGCGGAATGATTCGCCTGGTTCCTTCCCGACCGATGCTTCATTCATGACCCTGCTTTCGACGGCCCAGCACCTTGCCCGCGACACCCGCAGGGACCCGCGCTCGCACATGATCCTGATCATGGCTGCGGTAACCATTGCGGCGGGCGCCGTTGCGCTGGTCGCCTATTTGCTGTGGCCGACCTGGGTGGCGCGGCCCGCCAGCGCCCCCGGCCGGTTGCCCGTCAGCGTCGGTGCCACGCTCTTCAACGTGCCGACAGCCGCCATCCGGCGCAAGATTCAGCGCCACTCGGGCCCGCAGGAACGGGTCGATCTCAGCTTTGTATTCCCCTCGCTCGAACCGCCGGATGCGCCGAAGCACGTCAGCGCCGATACCGTGGAGGAGAAGGTGCAGCCGATCGACCGGATCTTCGTCTCGATATCGGCCCACCACGATGCGCTGGCGCCGGACATGCGGGTGCGCACGATCTATCCGCGCTACCTCGAGCAGAAGGCAACACCGATCGACGATGGATTGACGATGCGCGCCTTTCGCGACGGCTCGCCCTACGCCAATGAGGACCTGTTCTCCGCCACGTCGCCGAGCCTCAACGCGCGCTGCTCGCGCGATGGCCAGACGCCCGGCATGTGCCTGAGCGAGCGCCGTGTCGACGGCGCCGACCTGACGTTCCGCTTTCCACGGAGCTGGCTGTCGCAATGGCGCGACGTCGCGAATGCAATGGAGCGGCTGACGGCGCAGATGCGCGGGCCGAGGGGCTAGCTGCGGACTCGTAGCTTGGCAGGGTGGGCAAAGCGTAACGTGCCCACCGATTATCTTACTTGCATTGTGAGTGGTAATGGTGGGCACGGCGCAATTGCGCCTTTGCCCACCTGCAACGTCGCGGCACGCGCCTCAGCCGACGTCGGCCAGATCCTCCTCGAGGATCGCCATCTGGAACTGGAAGGAACGGTCGTCGTCCTCGTCATCGACGAACAGCACGCCGATGAACTCCTCGCCAATATAGACTTCGGCGGAGTCGTCCTTTTTCGGGCGCGGCACGACGCGGATCTTGGGATTGCCGAATACGCGCTTGAGATAGGCGTCGAGCTTCCTGACTTCCTGAACGTCCACGGCGGTCTCCAATCGGATTCTTTGAATTTCCGGGAGGTTTTTAGGACGAGACGGCGCAGACTACCAGCCGTAACTTCACAAATACGGCTGGCAGAAAGTGTGGAAAATCAAAGGCCGATTGCGCCGAGCATCTGATCCATGGTGCGCGACGGCTCCGCACAGCCGGCTTCGCCCACGATCTTGGCTGGAACGCCGGCAACCGTGACATTGTGCGGCACAGGCTTGACCACCACCGAGCCTGCCGCGATGCGTGCGCAATGGCCAATCTCGATATTGCCGAGAATCTTTGCGCCCGCCCCGATCAGCACGCCACGCCTGATCTTCGGATGACGGTCCTCGTTCTCCTTGCCGGTGCCACCCAATGTGACGCCGTGCAGAATCGAAACGTCGTCGTCGATCACGGCGGTCTCGCCGCAGACGAAGCCGGTGGCGTGATCGAGGAAAATGCCGCGGCCGATCCTGGCGGCGGGGTTGATGTCGGTCTGAAACACCGCCGACGACCGGCTCTGCAGGTAGTAGGCGAAATCCTTGCGGCCCTTTTGATAGAGCCAGTGCGCCAGGCGATGGGTCTGCAGCGCGTGAAAACCCTTGAAGTAGAGCAACGGATCGATGAAGCGCGAGGTTGCGGGATCGCGATCGTAGACCGCGACCAGGTCGGCGCGGAACGCATTGCCGAGATCGGGTTCGTCACGCAGCGCCTCGTCATAGGTCTGGCGGATCAAATCGCCCGATAGCGCCGAATGATCGAGCCGCTCGGCGAGACGATGCACCACCGAATCTTCGAGGCGGTCGTGATGCAGTACGGTCGAATAGATGAAGGAAGCGAGCTCAGGCTCGCGGCGGACGATATCCTCCGCCTCGCCCCGGACACGGTCCCAGATCGGATCGAGTGCGGCGAGCTTTGACCCCTGCGGATTGACCTGATGCACTGCCATGGTGGCTCTCGTAAATTCGCTTGGTTGGCCGATATGATAGCACGGCGGGCGGACGGCTGTCCCGGGCAGGCTTCGGCAAAGTAAACCGCTGCCAAATGCCGTTCGGGGGTCAATTCAAGGTGGTCAATCAATTCCGGAAATCAAGCCGGATGATGTCCGACTATTGGTCAATTTCGGCCGGCCGGCCATTTCCGGATGCTGGGGTCAATGGGGGAAAGTCGCATCAGCACGCAGATATTGCAGGCGCGGACCGCTGCGGATGCGCGGGCCGCCTGGATTGCCGCCGTCGCCATCCCCTTGATGTTGCTAGCCCCCGCCCTGTGGAATGGCTATCCCCTGCTCCAGTGGGATACCGGCGGCTATCTGGCGCGGTGGTACGAAGGCTATCTGGTGCCCAGCCGCTCCACCACGTTCGGCCTCTATCTTCATTTCGGCGAGGATTCGAACTTCTGGATCAACCTCGGGTTCAACGCGCTGGCGACGTTGTGGATCCTGCAGCTGACGCTGCGCGTGCTGGGCCAGCCCCAGCCATTGCGACTCCTGGCCATGAGCCTCGTGCTGGTCCTGACCACCTCGCTGCCCTGGCTGGCCAGCACGCTCCTGACCGATATTTTTGCGGGCCTCGCCGTGCTCGCGTTCTTCATCCTGGTCGCGCAGGGCAAGCGGACCTCGATCCCGGAAAAGTGCCTCCTGTTCGGCCTCACCGCTTTCGCCGCAGCAACGCATAGTGCGACGCTCGCGGTGCTGTTCGGACTGTGCTGCATGGGGTGGATCGCGCGCCCCTTTCTGCGCGGGCGGATCTCCGTTTCCGGATTGACGCAAGGCAGCCTCACCATCGTCGCCGGAGCTGCGCTGCTGCTCGCGACCAATTTTGCACTGTCCGGAAAACTGGCGTGGACGCCCGGCGGTTACGGCGTCGCCTTCGGGCGCATGCTGCAGGACGGCATCGTCGCGCAATATTTGCGCGATCATTGTCCGAAGCAGAACTTCAAGCTCTGCCCCTACCGCGACCGGCTTCCTGCTACGGCGGACCAGTTCCTGTGGGGCAACAGCATGTTCAACACGCTTGGCCGCTTTCAGGGACTGAACGACGAGATGGGCTTTATCGTGCTGCATTCGCTGGCCGAGTATCCGGCCTGGCAGGCCAAGTCGGCGCTGACGGGGACGGCTCAGCAACTGATCCAGGTCGCCACCGGCGAAGGCATCGGTGTCTGGCTCGGCCATACCTACGGAATCATCGAGCGCTTTCTTCCTGCACAGGTGAAGCCGATGCGCGCGGCGCAGCAGCAGCGCTGGCATTTCGACTTCATCGCGATCAACCGGATTCACATTCCCGTTGCACTGGCATCGATGCTGCTGGCGGCGATCCTGTTCGGCCACGGCGTGCTGCGCCGGCCGTTCGACGATCTCACTTTGCTCGCCGGCACGGTCACATCAGCCGTGCTCGGCAATGCCTTCATCTGCGCGGTGATATCGGGCCCACATGACCGCTACGGCGCGCGGATGGCGTGGCTTGCGACCACCGTGGTGCTGATCGCGGCTGTCAGGCAATTCGCCGGAGAAGACGCACGCGACCGCTCATTGTCGCCGCGACAGGAAATCGGTGACGCCGATCTTGTAGACCTTGTCGCCGACCGCGCGCATGTGATCGCGGTTCGGAATGTCGAGCACCTCGGCACCCGGAATGATTTTCCCGAGCGCCGCGGCTGAGCCGGCGATTTCGTCTCTGGTGCCGACCGCGATCAGGACCGGCACGCCGATCCCTGCGGCTTCCTCCGATGTCATCAAGCGCCGCGAACCTCGCAGGCAAGCGGCCAGCGCACGGCGATCGGAACGGGTCTGATCGGCGAAAGCGCGAAACGTCCGCCCGACCGGATCGGTCACGTCCTCCAGCGACGGCGCCTCCAGCGCGATCGCCACGTTCTCGCCGGGGCCACCGCCCTCGATCAGTCCGATTCCGATGCCGCCGAGAATTGCCGATCGCAGCCGCTGCGGCTGCTCGCGCGCCAGGATCGCCGTCATGCGCGATCCCAGCGAATAGCCCATGATGTCGGCGCGCTCGATTCCCAAATGATCCAGCAGCGCGATGACGTCATCAGCCATGATGGCGATTTCGTATTGTGCGGAATCGTAGAGCTTTTCGGAATCGCCGTGGCCGCGGTTGTCGAGCGCGATCACGCGACGGCCGTCTTTCCTCAGATCGGAAACCCAGGTCGGATAGACCCAGTTCACGTTCTTGCTGGAGGCAAAGCCGTGCACGAGGACAATCGGATCGCCCTCGCCTTCGTCGAGATAGGCAATTTCGACAGCGCCGTTATGAAAACTCGGCATCATCAGTTCCATTTTTCGGGGATTGGAATTCGAGACCTTGCAATGACTGCAAGTCTAGCCGTGTGCGACGGCGCCCGCCAGCGCCGGAGCGGACGGCACGCATGTTGCCGCCGCCTGCTGTCTCAAGCGCCGCGCTTTCTTGCGGCGCAGCCACGCTTCGGTTGCCCGCTCGGTAGTCGCCTTGATCGACGACAGGAAACCGAACAGCGCCAACAGCGCGCCGAACACCCACATCGTCAGATTGAAGGCACCGGTTGCCAGCAGCAGCGCACCGCGGCCGAGCACCTTCAGTATAGCGCGGGTCTGGCTGCCCTTGGACTCGGCAAGCCGCGCGGCGCGGGCGACATCCTTCGGCCCTTGCGCGATGCGCAGCGTGTCGAGCGCCCCGCGCGTGCCGGCCTTCTCGCCGACGCGTCCAACGTCCTTTGCCAGCCGCACCAGCGCGCCGGCCTTCTCGGCGCGGAACGCCGCCTTGATCGCGCTGATGGTCTGGCCGGGCCGCAGCACCGAGCCCTTTGCGACCGCCTGTTGCAGCGCGGGCGCATCGACGACCTCGCGCGCGGAACGGCCGGCCCATTTGGTCAGCCCCTCGCCCAGCCGCCCGACCTTGCGGGCGTCCTTGACCATGGAAAGCCCGGCGCGCACCGGTCCGAGCCCGCCGACTGACACGTAGGTCGCGGCGGTCACCGCAAGCCCAACCGTCGCCAGGCCCAATATCAGCCGGTCTACCTCCTCGCCGGTCGCCAGGTGCTTGCCTTCGCGCACGACGTCCCTGATATCGCCGAACACGAAGAGATCGCCGGCGACCGTGCCCGACAGGCTCGCAACGTCGTCGGCATTGCCGGTCACCAGACCCGTGGCGAAGCGTTTGGCAAAATGCGACGCCGAACCTGCTTCAGTTACGGCATCGCTGACGCGCTTCGACAGTTCGTCGCTGACGACAATGCCTTTGTCGCGGGCGAGTTCGACAAAGCTATTGGCGAGATCGGAATCGCCCTCTGCGAGTGCGGCCTCGATGTTCTCGGTGATGAGCGCCTGATTGCTCCGCAGGGCGGAATTGATGTGGATATCGGACAGCGCCGCGGGATCGTCCTGTGCGGCCAGAATGGCGCCGGCCTCGCGAGCGTGCGGCCACACCGCGGCGCATGCTGCCACGCTGAGCGCAAGGCATCCCAACGCCCCTGCCAGAGCCGAACCGAGTTGCAATCGCCTCATCCAAAAAAGCCTAATGTTTTCGTCTTTCTCTAGATGGTATGCCGTTTTTAAGACACAACTGCCCCGACGAAAGAAGGGCTTTTCTCCGAGGACAAGATTGTGTCGAATTTGCATGAGCAAATGTGCGGCGGGGACACCCCGAATCGGCTCTAGGAATCATCGGCATCCCCCACTATGGTGCGCGGCATTTCGAACCTGCCGCTTCGCGTTGATTGCGTGCGCCCGTCGTTGCTATCCAAGGTGAAACCCGATGTCCGACCATGTCGTCCCGCATTTCCATAACGACGCCGGGGTCTCGGTAATCGAGATCGGGTCGCAGGAATTCATGTGCGTGGGCGCCAACCCGCCGTTCGACCATCCGCACGTCTTTCTCGACCTCGGCAACGACAATGAGATCATCTGCCCCTATTGCTCGACGCTGTACCGCTTTGCCGCCGACCTCGCTGCCGGCGAAGCCCGGCCGCCGGAATGCGTCCTGAGGGACAAGGTCGCCTGACCCTTCGGTGGCTGCCGCGCGCACCATCATCGTTGCTGGTGCCGGGATCGGGGGATTGACGGCAGCACTTTCGCTCGCAACCAAGGGCTTTCGCGTTATTATCCTGGAGAAGGCCGAACGGCTGGAGGAAGCCGGCGCCGGGCTGCAGCTTTCGCCCAACGCCAGCCGGATCCTGGTCGACCTCGGCCTGCGCGCGCGGCTCGCAGCCCGCGCCGTGACGCCCGAGGCCGTCAATATCATGAGCGCGCGCGCAGGCTGCGAGATCGCCCGCCTGCCGCTTGGCGAGGCCGCCGGCCTTCGCGCCGGCGCACCCTATTGGGTGATGCACCGCGCCGACCTGCAAGCCGCCCTGTTGGGAGCGGTCAACGACCATCCGGACATCGACCTCAGGCTCGGCTGCCAGTTCGAAGACGTGACGTCGCACGCCAAAGGGCTGACCGTGGTGCAGCGCCGCGGCAACGCGCGGCAACAGGAACTGGCAGCGGCGCTGATCGGCGCCGACGGCATCTGGTCGGCAGTGCGGAACCATCTGTTCCCGGAGGTGCAACCGCAATTTTCCGGCCTGATCGCCTGGCGCGGCACGCTCGATGCGACGACGCTGCCGCGCGAATATACCTCGGCCCGCGTACAGCTCTGGATGGGACCGGATGCACATCTGGTCGCCTACCCGATCTCGGGGGCGCGGCAGATCAACGTGGTCGCGATCGTGCCGGGAACCTGGAACAGGCCGGGCTGGAGCGCACCGGGCGATGCCAACGAACTGAAGAGCGCGTTCGCCTCGCAGCGTTGGCCTTCGACCGCGCGCATGCTGATCGGCGCGGTCGACGGCTGGCGGCGATGGGCACTGTTCACCCTGCCCGACATCGGCGAATGGACCGATGGCGCGATCGCGCTGCTCGGCGATGCCGCGCATGCGATGCTGCCGTTTGCCGCTCAGGGCGCGGGAATGGCGATTGAGGACGCCGCCGTGCTCGCCAAATCCTTAAGCGAAAGCCCCGGCGACAATATCGCGGGCATCCCGGCGGCACTCAAGCGCTATGGCCGGCTGCGGCGCGGCCGCGTACTGCGGGTGCAGCGCGCCGCGCGGCAACAGGGGCGGATCTATCATCTCACCGGACCGCTGGCGCTGGCGCGCGATCTCGCCATCAGGGCGATGGGCCCGGAGCGCATGCTGGCGCGACAGAACTGGATCTACGACTGGCGGGTGTAAGCGTTTCGACAGAACGGCGGTGGTCCCTGATATCGTGGAGGCCGTCATCGGGCGAGCATTCCCACGACCAGTTGGATCATCCAGGCTACGCCCTAATTTGCGCTACCGGCAGCCTTCGTGCGGCCCTTCTTGGCTGCGGGAGCCGGCGCGATTGATGGCGGGGTCGGCGCCGGCCTGGCTTCCGGTTGCGCTTCATGGCAGCGGTTCTTCTGCCAGGCCTCGTCGGCCAGCTTCGACTGTCCGCGCAGCGCGATGTAGTCGTTGCGGTAGGCCATCTCCGCCACCACCGGACCAGCGACGCCGGTTTCGGCCTTCTTCATCAGCCCCTGCAACTCGGCGGTGCGCGCGGCGAGGCTCTTGCGCTCCGGCTCGAGCTGCTTGCAATCGTAGAGGTCGTATTTGGCGGGATCGGCGAAGGCCGGCGAAATGGTATCGCTCATGCTGGCGCAGCCGGACAGTCCGGCCGCAAGCACAACCAGCGCCAGCGCGGCAAGACTGCGCGAGAATAACCGGCGATGGGACAACGAGTTGGGCATCAGACCTTCGTTAGGTGGATTATGTTGAGATTGCCTAAAGCTCGCCGCAGGTAAACACCCCAAGTGTCCGCATTGAGGCTTTGCTTTGGCGCGTGCGCTCACTTAAAGGTGGGGAGCGTTTGGGCCGGAGATTATCCCAATTTCACTTCTCCGGAAAACGCGCTAAGTATCTGATCTCCTGACACTAAGCGGACGTGGCGGAACTGGTAGACGCAAGGGACTTAAAATCCCTCGATGGCAACGTCGTGTGGGTTCGAGTCCCACCGCCCGCACCAGCCTTCGCTCGCGCAGCGAGTGAAGGCTGCCGCGCCGAAGCCCAATGGGCGAAGGCGGGCCTGTGGCCGCGAGCTACGGCTAGGCAAGCCACGCTCTGCCAAGCTTAACTTGAATCGGGCGGAGACGGACTGGAGACTTGGGGGGACTACATTGCCGCAAATCGGTCTTTTCGAAATGCGCCGGCTGGAGATGCTGAGCAACACCATCTTTGGCGTTGCCATGACGCTGCTCGCCTACGATCTGCCGAAGGCCAGCAGTTTCACGCAACCGCCGACCTGGATGGGTCTGATTCACGTCTACGCGCACCCCATCATTGCGCTGACGATCAGCTTCATCGTCGCCGGGCTGTTCTGGTTCAGCCATCACCGGCGGCTTGCCGTGGCGCCGGAAGGCGGCCGGGGCGTGGTGTTTCTCAATCTGTTTTTTCTGCTCTCGATCATCATCCTGCCGGTGACGAACGGTCTCTACGGCGTCTATCGGGTCGATGGCGTGATCGCGGTGCTCTATGGATTCCACCTGACCGTGATCGCCGCGCTGAATGCGCTGTTGTGGGTCCTGGCGCTGCGGGGCCAGAGCAATCCGCAGTTGCTGGCGACGGCGCTGTTTCCGCTGTGCGTGTTCGTGCTCGGGACGGCCGTGGCTTTCGCCGCGCCGAGAATCTCACAGTTCATCTGGTGCCTGGCATTTCTTGCGCCCCTCGCAGGCTGGTTCGCCGCGCGCCGCGCAAGCTAGCGCACCTTGGCCTCGCTGACCGTCAGCAAGCGGCTCGCCTCCTCCGCAATCATCCGCTCCATCTTCTCCTGAAACTCCTTTCGCGGCAGGCCCGGCGCGATCGGCGGGAGGAACGAGAGCGTGATGATGCCGGAGTGGATCATCAGGGTCTTCTTGCCCCAGAACAGCCCGGAATTGCAAGCCGCCGGCACCACGGGGACTTCGAGGTTGGTGTAGAGCGCGGAAATGCCGGCCGACTGAAATTTCACGGGCTCGTCGATCGCCTGCCGCGTCCCTTGCGGAAACAGCAGTACCTTGCGCCCCTCGCCGACCGCGCGCTTTGCTTCATCGACCATCTGGCGCAGCGCATGGCGGCCCGCCGAGCGATCGACCAGGATCATAGGATAGTGCTCGAGAAACCACCCAACCAGTGGCAGCTTCCGGAGTTCCTTCTTGGCGACGATGCTGGCGTCGGGGAAAATCACGCAGAGTGCCGCGGTCTCCCACAGCGATTGATGATTGCAGGCAATGATGCAGGGGCCGTCGGGAACGTGCTCACGCCCCTCGACGCGATAATCCAGCCCTATCACGTACTTCATCAGGAACATGATGCCGTTGGCCCACACCTGGGAGACCGCACGCACCGTCGCACTGCTTGCGTTGAACAGCGCCATGAACGGCACCGTCGATGCAACGACGACCGTCAGGATCACGACGGCGGCATCGAATAGAATTGACCTCAGATAATGCAAACGTCCGTCCCCTCGGGGCCTCTGATGCGGCTTCCAATACAGCACTTTTCCCGGGTTGCACAATTCCGCCCGCCCGGCTGAAATCGGCCCGGACATGGATCGGCCCGATTGGCTGTCCAGGATCGCCGCATGCCCGACAGCGAAAAGATCGCCATCGCGCCGCATCTCGTCTTCGATGCCATCACGGCCGGCCCGCACGGCTCGCCGCTGGTGCTGTTGCTGCACGGCTTTGCGGAATCAATGCATTGCTGGCGCGCGCAGGTGACGGCGCTCGGCGACATAGGCTACCGCGCCATCGCGCCGAGCCAGCGCGGCTATTCGCCGGGTGCCCGCCCCGATCCGCGCGAATTTTCGCATTACCTGATCGACCGCCTGATGGACGACGCGATGGCGATCGCTACGGCCGCGGGCTATGGCGCGGCGCGCTTTCATCTCGCCGGCCACGACTGGGGCGGCAGCATCGCCTGGGCTATCGCCGACCGCCACCATGAACGGCTGGCCTCGCTCACGATTCTCTCGCGGCCGCATCCGAATGCGTTCAATCGCGCGCTCGAAACCGACGGCGAGCAGGCGCAACGCTCAAAACATCACAAGGCGTTTCTGGAACCTGACGCCGCCGCTATCGTGCTCGCGAACGACGCCGGATGGCTGCGCGAGCGTCTCGTCGCCAACGGCGTTCCCGCGGAGGCGATCGAGATGCATCTCGCCGTGCTCGGCAACAAGGACGCGATGGAAGCTGCGCTGGCCTGGTATCGCGCACGCGGCGCGATCCGCGGGCCGCTCGGCCCGATCCGCGTGCCCACGCTCTATATATGGGGCGACGCCGACGACACCGTCGGCCGCATCGCCGCCGAAGGCACGGTCGATTTCATCGCCGCACCCTATCGCTTCGAGGTGCTGCCGGGCGTCGGGCACTTTGCGGCGGATCAGGCGCCGGAACGTGTCTGCGAATTAATGCTGGAACATCTCGCGGCGCATCCGGTTTGAGGAACGCAACGGCGGTCAAGATGTTGTCGTGCAGCAAAATGGAGCGCTGACGACATGCCGAACGAACAACATCATCCCGAAAAATCGAATTCCACGGCAAGCAAGCCCGCACGCGATCGGCGTTCCCCTTCGCCTCAACATCCGCAAATCCGGTCCCCGCTGCTGAATGACGGGCCTGAGCTGGAGCGAGATAGCCACTGCTGATTTCCCCGTCACGGCCTGCGACAAACGCGAAGCGTTTGCGCTAGCGAGTGTAGCAACGACTTGTCCGCCAGAGCTCAAAGAGCGAAAGGCGGGACAAGTCGCTTGCGCTTGCAATGATGGCAAGGAACGCAACGCCATCACGCGCTGGCGGCAAATTCCTGATGCCGGCCGGGCGCGGCGTCGAACAGCGCCTTGGTGTATTCGTGCTGGGGCGCGGCAAAGACTTCAGCCGTGGCGCCCTGCTCGACGATGACCCCGCGCTGCATGACCGCGATCCGGTCACAGACCTGGGCAGCCACCCGCAGATCGTGGGTGATGAACAGCACCGCCAGATTAAACCTGCGGCGCACCTCGTCCAGAAGCTTCAGCACCTGATCCTGCACGGACACGTCTAGCGCCGACACGGGCTCGTCGCCGATCAGCAACTCAGGCTCCATCGCCAGCGCCCGCGCAATACAGATCCGCTGGCGCTGGCCGCCGGAGAACTGATGCGGAAAACGATCGATCGCAGCCGGCGGCAGATGCACCACGGCCATCAGGTCGCGCGCGCGCTGCAATGCCTCCTTGCGGCTGAGGCCAAAATTCATCGGCCCCTCGATGATCGCCTCGCCAACCGTGCGGCGCGGATTGAGCGATCGATATGGGTCTTGGAAAATGAACTGGATGCGCCGGCGCATCGGGCGGAATTTTGCCTCGCGCATCGCCGCGATATCGACGCCGTCGATCTTGATGCCGCCCGCTGACGTATCGACCAACCGCGCGACGCAGCGTGCCACCGTCGACTTGCCGGACCCGGATTCGCCGACAATGCCCAGCGTTTCACCGCGCCGGATCGTCAGCGAGACGTCCTTGACCGCGGCCACCACGCGGGCCTTCGGCTGGAACAGCGAGCGCTTGCCATAAGTCTTGAAAAGATTCTCGGTCTGCAGGACCACCGGTCCGGTCACCGGCGACCGCTTCGGCGGCGTCATGCTCGGCACGGCGGCCAAGAGCATTCGCGTATAGTCCTCGCGTGGATTCCGCAGCACCTCCTCGCAGGGGCCTTGCTCCACGATCCGGCCCATCTGCATCACCACGACGCGGTCAGCGATCTCGGAGACGACGCCGAAATCATGGGTGATGAACAGCACGCCGGTTTTGGTGCGCCCCTGCATTTCCCGCACGAGCTTGAGGATCTGCGCCTGCGTGGTGACGTCGAGCGCCGTGGTCGGCTCGTCGGCAATCAGCAGGGCCGGATCGAGCACCAGCGCCGCCGCGATCATGATCCGCTGACGCTGGCCGCCGGAGAGCTGGTGCGGATAGGCATCGATCATCTGCTCAGGATCGGGCAGATGCACCGCGCGCATGATCTCGAGCACGCGCGCGCGCTGCTCCTTCTGGTCGAGGCCGGTGTGGATCTCCAGCACCTCGCGGATCTGGTCGCCGACCCGCTCGACCGGATTGAGCGCGGTCATCGGTTCCTGGAACACCATGGCCATGCGGGTGCCGCGGACCGCGCGCAGCTCGGCGTCGGATTTGGTGAGCAGTTGATCACCCTGCAGCCGGATCGAACCGCTCTCGACCTGCATCGCCCCCTTCGGCAGCAGGCCCATGACGGCCTGCGCCGTCACCGATTTGCCGGAGCCGGATTCGCCCACCACGCAGACGATCTCGTCGGCACCGACAGTCAGGTTGATGCCCTGCACCGCGTGCGTCCGGTCGCCTCCGTTGATGGCGACGGAAAGATTTGAGACTTCGAGGACAGTGTTGCTCACATCACACCCGCTTCGCCATCTTGGGATCGAGCGTATCGCGCAAGCCGTCGCCGAGAACGTTGACGGCAAGGATCGTGAGCGCAAGGCACACGCCGGGATAGATGATGTTGTGCGGATACAGGCTGAAGACCTGGCGGCCCTCGGCCATGATGTTGCCCCAGGTCGGCACCTCCGGCGGCACGCCGATGCCAAGGAAGGACAGGATGGCTTCGATGAGGATGGCCGACGCGCAGATGAACGTGCCCTGCACGATCATCGGCGCGATCGTATTGGGCAACACATGCCGCCACAGCAGTTTCGGGGTCGAAGTGCCGAGCGTCACCGCCGCCTCGACATAGGGTTCCTCGCGCACGCTGAGCACGATGGAGCGCACGAGCCGGACCACGCCTGGAATCTGCGGAACCGTGATGGCGATGATCACCGTCCACACGCTGGAGCGGAACAGCGACACCATGGCGATCGCCAGCAGGATGGCCGGGATCGCCATCAGCCCGTCCATGATCCGCATGATCACGGCATCCAGAATGCGGAAGAAGCCGGCGAGCAGACCGATGAACAGGCCACAGGCGATGCTGATCAGCGCTACCGTGATGCCGACAAAGAGCGAGACGCGCGCGCCATAGACCACGCGGCTGTAGACGTCACGCCCCAGGCTGTCCGTGCCGAACTTGGCGATCATCTTGATGCGTTCGCCGGTGTCCGTCCGCATTGTGATTTCCGCGCCGGGGACCTTGTTTCGTGCGATCGGGCTGATCGCCGTCGGATCAATGGTTCCGAGCCAGGCCGCGAATAGCCCCATCAGCAATACGATAGTAATGACGGCGGCGCCGAACACCACGCCCGGGTTGCGCAGCAATTTGCGATACGCGGCCGGCTTACCCGGGCTGGCCGGCAGAACGGGTTCGAGGATCGTCGCGTCCACCATCAGTAGCGAATCCTGGGATCGAGTACGGTATAGATCATATCAACCGCCAGGTTGATCATGACGTAGACGAATGAAAACAGCAGGATGACGGCCTGGATCGTCGGATAGTCGCGCGCCAGCACCGCGTCGACCGTGAGCCTGCCTAGGCCGGGGATCGTGAACACGCTTTCGGTCACGACCACGCCGCCGATCAGGAGCGCCACGCCAAGTCCGATCACCGTGACGATCGGAACGGCGGCATTGCGCAGCGCATGACGGAACAGCACCTTTCGCTCGATCTGTCCCTTGGCCCGCGCGGTGCGGATATAATCTTCCGACAGCACTTCCAGCACGCTGGTGCGCGTCATGCGCGCGATCAGCGCGATATAGATCACCGACAAGGTCACCGACGGCAGGATCAGCCGCTGCACCCAGCCGCCAACCCCCTCCGAGATTCGCTGATAGCCCTGCACCGGCAGCCAGTTCAAATAGACCGCGAACAAATAGATCAGGAGATAGCCGATTACGAACACGGGCACGGAAAAGCCGAGTACCGAAAAGCCCATCACGATGCGGTCGATCCACGAACCGTGCCGGTGCGCCGCCAATACCCCGAGCGGAACAGCGACAAACACCGCAATCAGGATCGTGAACAAGGCCAGCGACAGGGTCGGCTCGATCCGCTCGCCGATCAGCGCGGCCACCGTCTTCTTGAAGAAGAAGCTTTCGCCGAAATTACCGGTCAGCACCCTGCCCGACCAGATCACGAATTGCTCGATCATCGGCCGGTCGAGGCCGAGTTGGCTGCGGATCTGCGCCACCTGTTCGGTGGTGGCGTTGTCGCCGGCGATGACCGCCGCCGGGTCGGACGGAGTCAGCCGCAGCATCAGAAAGATGAAAACCGCGACCACCAGCATCACGGGGACCGTGCCAAGCAATCGCCGAAAGAAGTAACCGTACATAGGTCGATCCCCGAAACGAAGCGGGCGGCGGGAAGCCGCCCGCGCCCTTCACATCACTTCGTGACTTCGATGTTCCAATGCACCGGGACCGGCGCCATCAAGAGCCCCTTGACGTTCTTGCGAATGGCAATCGGCTGGACATACTCGCCGACCGGGATCATGGCGGTGATCTCGATATTGCGCTTCTGGACGGCTTCCGCGATCTCTTTCTGCTTTGCCAGATCGGATGAGCGCGCGAAATCGTCACGCAGCTTCTCCATCTCTGCGTCGCAGGGCCATCCGAACGAAGCCTTTTCGCACCCCGAATTCACATAGGCGGCAGAGACCGGGTTCATCACGTCGGCCACGACCCAGGCCGTCAGGAAGGCATTCCAGCCACCGGCGCTCGGTGGATCCTTCTTGGCGCGGCGCGCAACAAGGGTCTGCCAGTCCATCGACTGCATGTCGACCTTGAAGCCGGCCTTCTCCATCAGCGACTTCGCTACCGGCGCCAGATTGGTCAGGACCTTGAGGTCGGTGGAGTGCATCAGCAGCACAGGCGTGCCATCGTAGCCTGCCTCCTTCAGGAGCTCCTGCGCCTTCTTGGCATTGGAGGTCAGAAGCCCGTCCGTCCCCTTGGTGGTGCCGAATTGCGTGTTGCAGACGAACAGCGCGTTGCACGCCTTGATATAGTTCTCGTCACCGATGGTCGCCATCAGGAAGTCTTCCTGATTGAAGGCGTACCACAGCGCCTGGCGGATCTTCGGGTTGTCGAACGGCTTGTGCAGGTGGTTCGGACGGAAGACGTACTGCGCCTTGATTTGCGGCACCTCGACGATTGAGATGTTGGCATCCTTCTTCAAGGTGCCCAGGAGATCGTGGCTGGGCTGCTCGATGTAGTCGATCTCGCCCTTTTGCAGCGCGTTGACCGCCTGCTGCGCGTCGGAAATGGCGCGCCACTCGACGCGATCCACCTTGGCTACCTTGCCGCCGGCAAGACCCGAGGCGGGCTCGGCGCGTGGCTTGTACTTGTCGAACTTGACGTAGACGGTCTTGTCGCCCGGCTTCCACTCATCCTTGACGAAGACGAAGGGGCCGGATCCGGTGAAATCCTCGATCTGCTTGTTGGGGTCCGTGTCGGCGACGCGTTTGGGCATCATGAACGGCACGTTGGACGACGGTTTTGACAGGCCAAGCAACACGAGGCCGGTCGGTTCTTTCAGCTTGATGGTGAAAGTTTTAGCATCGACCGCGTCCATGGAGTCGACGAAGGTCATCATCTTCTGACCGAGCGAGTCCTTGACTGCCCAGCGCTTGATCGAGGCGATGCAGTCTTCCGATGTCACCGGCTTGCCGTCGTGCCACAACAGGCCGTCGCGAAGCGTGAAGGTATAGGTCTTATTGTCAGCCGAGGCTTCGTACTTCTCCACCATCTGCGGCTTGATCTCGCCCTTTTCATCCTGGGCGAGCAGCGTGTCGTAGATCATGTAACCGTGGTTGCGGACGATGTAGGCCGTGGTCCAGATCGGATCCAGGATCTTCAGATCCGAGTGCATGACGGCGCGTAACGTGGTCTGGGCAAGCGCCGGCGCCGCCATGGCCACGAGGCTGCCAACACAAGTCGCAGCAAGAATTGCTTTTCTGAACGCGTTCATTCCTTCACCTCCGTTGTCGTCTCGACGCCCGAATGCCTATTGTTCGGGCCCCTGCCCGGTTTATGACCGGACTATAGGGTCGATATTCAGCTTCACAACACCCTTTTGACGCGACGACACTGGTGACGCCGGCGCTCAGGCAGAAATCAGGATAGCCCTCCGGACAGGTCCATTCGCGGCCGGCTTGCGCCCGCCGCCAGATGGATTGCAGCCCCGGTTCAGCTCCGCCAACACGCCTCCTCAAAAACCTACAATCAAGAATGATGCCAGATTTACCGTTGCCCCTACCCCGCACCGGCAAGGTCCGAACGCGCCATGTTTTCCCTTTACAAACTCGCCGCCGCTCCTTCTCGTAAAGGGTCCACACCGAACCCAAACATTCCGGCCCAACCGGGAGGACCCGTCATGAATCCTGCCAACCTTCCCTTTGATTCCGAGACCATGCTGCAGGGTTTGCGAGCCTGGGTTGAATGCGAAAGCCCCACCTGGGATGCGCGTGCGGTCGATCGCATGCTCGATCTTGCGGCGCGCGAAATGGCCATCATGGGTGCGACGATCGAGCGCATTGCCGGACGGCAGGGCTTTGCCGGCTGCGTTCGCGCGCGCTTCCCTCACCCGAAGCAGGGCGAGCCGGGAATCCTGATCGCGGGCCATCTCGATACCGTCCATCCCGTCGGCACGCTGGAAAAGCTGGCGTGGCGGCGCGAAGGCAACAAATGCTACGGCCCGGGCATATTCGACATGAAGGGTGGCAACTACCTCACGCTCGAAGCGATCCGGCAACTGGCCCGCGCCGCGTTCACGACGCCGCTGCCAATCACCGTGCTCTTTACGCCGGATGAAGAGGTCGGTACGCCATCGACCCGCGACATCATCGAGGCCGAAGCCGCACGCAACAAATATGTGCTGGTGCCGGAGCCTGGCCGCACGAACAACGGCGTGGTCACCGGGCGATATGCCATCGCCCGCTTCAATCTCGAAGCCATCGGCAAACCGAGCCATGCCGGCGCCACGCTCTCCGCCGGCCGTTCCGCGATCCGCGAAATGGCACGCCAGATTATCACTATCGACGGCATGACGACTGAAGATTGCACTTTCTCGGTCGGCGTCGTGCATGGCGGCCAATGGGTCAATTGCGTTGCCACCACCTGCACCGGCGAGGCGCTCAGCATGGCCAAACGACAGGCCGACCTCGATCGCGGCGTCGAACGGATGCTCGCGCTTTCCGGGAGCAGCAATGATGTCACGTTCAAGGTCACCCGCGGTGTGACCCGGCCGGTGTGGGAACCCGATGCCGGCACGATGGCGCTTTATGAACACGCGCGCAGCGTGGCGAGGCAAATGGGCGTCGAGCTTCCGCATGGCAGCGCCGGCGGCGGCTCCGACGGCAATTTTACGGGCGCTATGGGCATTCCGACCCTCGACGGCCTCGGCGTTCGCGGCAACGATGCCCATACGCTAAACGAACATATCGAAGTCGACAGCCTCGCCGAGCGTGGCCGTTTGATGGCGGGCTTGCTGGCGACGCTGACGTGAGCGGCAGGTCGCCGCAGATGCCGGCTGCGATTTCGCCTATTTCCGCAAGCTTGGACTGTCGGCGGATGAACGACGGCTCCTCCCCGTCCGAGGAGCGCAAGCGACGAACCAATCCATGCCTCAGCATGCGTGGATGCATGGATTGCTTCGCTCTGCTCGCAATGACGGGCTGGTGGCTGTGCGAGGCAATTACTAACGCCCACGCGGCATGCAAAACGGAATTGCTCCTCGGCTTGCGCTTGCCGCGATCTCCCGCTTAACGTCCCCCACCGAAAAAACCTGGCTGAGACATATGACCCGCATCGCCGTCGGCGGCTTCCTGCACGAAACCAACACGTTCGCGCCGACCAAGGCGACCTATGCCGATTTCGTTCATGGCGGCGGCTGGCCATCGATGGCGCACGGGCCCGACGTGCTGAAGGTCATGCGCAAGATCAACGTCGGCCTTGCCGGTTTCATCGAGGCAGGCGAAGCCAATGGCTGGGAACTGGTCCCTACCATCTCCGCAGCCGCCAGCCCCTCGGCGCATGTCACGACGGATGCCTTTGAACGCGTGATGAAGGAGATGGTCGACGGCATCGCCAAAGCCGGACCGATCGACGCCGTCTATCTCGATCTGCACGGCGCCATGGTGACCGAGCAGCACGACGATGGCGAAGGCGAAATCCTCGCCCGCGTACGCAAGGTGATCGGCCCGGATCTGCCGCTGGTCGCCAGCCTCGACCTCCATGCCAACGTCTCGCCCGAGATGGTCGCACATGCCGACGCGCTGATCGCCTATCGCACCTACCCCCATGTCGACATGGCCGACACCGGCCGCGCCTGTGCAAGGCACCTCGCGCTATTGCTGAAGACGAAGCATCGCTTTGCAAAGGCGTTCCGGCAACTGCCGTTCCTGATCCCGATCTCCTGGCAATGCACCAACGACCAGCCGACCAGGGGCATTTATGAAAAGCTCGCTGCGCTCGAAACCGAAGCGGTGCCGACGCTGTCCTTTGCGCCGGGCTTTCCGGCGGCGGATTTCAGGGATTGCGGCCCGAGCGTGTTCGCCTATGGCAGGACGCAGGCCGATGCCGATGCCGCCGCCGACAACATCGTCGCGCTGGTCGAGAGCCACGAGGACGATTTCGACGGCCGCATCTATTCGCCCGATGACGGCGTGCGCCTCGCCATGGAGCTTTCGAAATCGGCGACCAGGCCGATCATCATCGCCGACACCCAGGACAACCCCGGCGCCGGCGGCGATTCCGACACCACGGGCATGCTGCGCGCGCTGGTGCGCAACAAGGCGTCTGGTGCCACCGGCGTGATCTATGACCCGGAGTCGGCCAGGGCGGCGCATGCCGCCGGCGTCGGCGCCACGGTCACGCTCGATCTCGGCGGCAAGTCCGGCATCCCGGGCGACGCACCCTACAAGGAAACTTTTGTCGTCGAGAAACTGTCGGACGGGAAATTCGTGGCATCCGGTCCCTATTACGGCGGCCGCGACATGGACATGGGACCGTCGGCCTGCCTGCGCATCGGTGATATCAGAGTGGTCGTCGGTTCCTACAAGGCGCAACTCGCCGATCAATCGATGTACCGCTATGTCGGCATCGAGCCGACCGAACAGAAAATCCTGGTCAACAAGAGCTCGGTGCATTTCCGCGCCGATTTCGAGCCGATCGCCGAAAAGCTCCTGATCTGCGCCGCCCCCGGCGCGATGCCGGCAGATACCGCTACTCTGCCCTGGACGCGCCTGCGTCCGGGCATCCGCATCAAGCCGAATGGTGCTGCCTTCACTCCATCCGCCCAGTCACGCTCAAAATCTTCAGCCACGGGATAACAGACAATGCCTACTATTGAACGCATCGAAGGCTTTGCCGACGAACTCACCGCCATCCGCCGGGACCTGCATGCCCATCCCGAGATCGGCTTCGAGGAAGTCCGCACCTCGGGCATCGTCGCCGAAAAGCTGAAGGGCTGGGGCATCGAGGTGCATCGTGGCCTCGGCGGCACCGGCGTGATCGGCGTCCTCAAGGGCAAGAGCAATGGCGGCAAGCGCATCGGCTTGCGCGCCGACATGGACGCGCTGCCGATGGAAGAAAATACCAACCTGAAATGGCGCTCGACCATTCCCGGCCGTTTCCACGGCTGCGGCCATGACGGCCACACCACCATGCTGCTCGGCACCGCGCGCTATCTGGCCGAGACGAAGAATTTCGACGGCACCGTGCATTTCATCTTCCAGCCCGCCGAGGAAGGGCTCGGCGGCGCCCGCGCCATGATCAAGGACGGCCTGTTCCAGAAGTTTCCCTGCGACGAGATCTATGGGCTGCACAACGCGCCGGACCTGAACCATGGCGAGATCGCCATCCTGCCGGGCCCCGCAATGGCCGGCGCCGACTTCTTCGACATCACCATCCAGGGCTATGGCGCCCATGGCGCGATGCCCGAACGCTCCAAGGACGCGGTGGTGATCGCGACCACGCTGGCACAGGCGCTGCAGACCATCGTCAGCCGCAATGTCGATCCGTTGAAGTCGGCGGTGCTGTCGGTGACGCAGATCCATGCCGGCTCCGCCAACAACGTGATCCCCGGCGAGGCCAGGCTCGGCGGCACGGTGCGCGCGTTCGACGATGGCGTGCGCGCGCTGATCCGCGAGCGCATGCGCGCGATCTGTGCGGGCATTGCCGCAACCTTCCAGTGCGAAATCACCGCCGACATCAACGATACGTTCAGCGTGCTCGTCAATGAGGAGGAACAGTCCAAGGTGGTCGAAGCCGTGGCAAAGACCGTGGTCGATCCGGCCAACGTGTTGACGCGCTCGGCCCCGAAGATGGGCAGCGAGGATTTCGCCGACATGATGCAGGTCGTGCCCGGCGCCTATTTCTGGATCGGCCATGACGGCTCGGTGCCCGTGCACAATCCCGGCTTTGTGCTCGACGACAAGATCCTGCCGATCGGCGCCAGCATGTTCGCCCGCATCATCGAAACCCGGCTCCCGGCAGGTTAGCATGCATAGAACCGTCGCCGAAGAAGAAGTCACGTCGCTGCACGACCTTTCCGCGACCGACCTGATCGCGGGCTATCGCGCAAAACAGTTCTCGCCCTCGGAAGTGCTGGAGGAAGTGATCGAGCACGTCGCGGCGTGGGAGCCGCACATCAAGGCGCTCTATCTGTTCGATCCCGATGGCGCACGCGCGGTCGCGAAAGCTTCGACCGACCGCTGGCAGAAGGGCGAACCGGTCAGCACGCTCGACGGCGTGCCGGTGACGATCAAGGACAATATCGCCACCAAGGGCCAGCCGATACCGCTGGGATCAGCCAGCGTGACGCTGGTGGCGGCGGAAAAGGATGCACCACCTGCCGCGCGCTTGCGCGAAGCCGGCGCGATCATCTTCGCCAAGACGACGATGCCCGATTACGGCATGCTGTCGTCAGGGCTCTCCAGCTTCCATCCGCTCACCCGCAATCCCTGGGACCTCAGCAAAAATCCCGGCGGCTCCTCTTCCGGCGCAGGCGCCGCGGGCGCGGCCGGTTACGGCCCGCTGCATCTCGGCACCGATATCGGCGGCTCGGTGCGACTGCCGGCGTCCTGGTGCGGCCTCGTCGCGCTGAAGCCTAGCCTCGGGCGCGTTCCTATCGATCCGCCCTATGTCGGCCGGGTCGCCGGCCCCATGACCCGCACGGTCGACGATGCGGCGCTGATGATGTGCGTACTGTCGAAGCCGGATCGCCGCGACGGCATGAGCCTGCCCGCGGACACCATCAACTGGCGGGCGCACGACAAGTCCCCGCGCAAGGTCCGGATCGGCCTGATGCTCGATGCCGGCGCCGGGCAACCGCTGGAAGGCGAGGTACGAAACGTTGTCGTCAACGCCGCCAAGGCGTTGGAATCCGCCGGCGCCGTCGTCAGCGAGGTTAGCGGCATCCTGACCCGCGAGATACTCGACGGGCTCGACAATTTCTGGCGGGCGCGGTTGTGGGACGATCTGTCAAAATTGTCGCCCGAGGAGCGCGGCAAGACGCTGCCCTATATCCACACATGGGCGGAAGCTGGCGCAAAGCTTTCCGGCGTCGACGTCGTCAGGGGTTTCAACGCCACCATGGCGATCCGCGCCGCGGCTGCAAAGCTGTTCTGCGAACTCGACTATGTGATTTCGCCGGTATCGCCGGTGGTAAACTTCCCGGCCGAATTTGCCGCCCCGATGAACGATCCGGATAAACCGTTCGAGCACATTGCCTATACCGTGCCGTGGAATATGGCGGAGAACCCGGCGCTCTCGATCAATGGCGGTTACGACGCCAAGGGTTTTCCGATCGGCATCCAGATCATCGGCCGACGGTTCGACGATCTCGGCGTGCTCGGCATGGCCAAGGCTTTCGAAGGCCTGCGCGGCCCGCAGAAGCCGTGGCCGACGCCGCCGAAGAAGTAAACGCAAGACCTGCAGGGAATACGGGATTGTCATGCGCGGGCCTGACCCGCGCATCCATCGTCTTCATAGAAGATGGATTGCCGGGTCAAGCCCGGCAATGACAAGATGAAACATCAACAACAAGCATCACGCGAGGAACCGCACCCATGGCGTTCGAGACCATCAAGTACGAGGTCGAGGAGCAGATTCTCACGATCACGCTGAACCGGCCCGACAAGCTCAACGCCTTCAACGGCACCATGCAGCAGGAACTGATCGACGCCTTCGACGCCGCCGACAAGGACGATAATGTCCGCGCCATCATCGTAACAGGCGCAGGCCGCGGCTTCTGCGCCGGCGCCGATCTTTCCTCCGGCGCCAACACGTTCGACCGCGATGCGCGGCGTGGCCCAGTGAAGCGGCTCGCCAGCGGCGCGGTCGATTACAGCGATCCCATGGTACGCGACGGCGGCGGCCAGGTGACGCTGCGGATCTTCAAATGCCTGAAGCCTGTCATCGCGGCGGTCAATGGCCCGGCGGTCGGCATCGGCGTCACCATGCAGCTCGCGATGGACATCCGCATTGCCTCGGAAGTCGCGCGCTTCGGCTTCGTGTTCTCCCAGCGCGGCATCGTCCCCGAGGCCGCATCGAGTTGGTTCTTGCCCCGCATCGTCGGCATCTCGCAGGCGCTGGAATGGTGCTACTCGGGACGCGTCTTTCCGGCACAGGAGGCACTGGCCGGCCGTCTCGTCAGCAAGGTGGTGCCGCCGGACGATCTGTTGCCGACCGCCCGCGCGCTCGCCAAGGAATTCGCCGCCAAGACCGCGCCGGTGTCGGTGGCGCTGATCCGGCAGATGATGTGGCGCATGATGGGCGCCGACGATCCGATGGAAGCCCACAAGGTCGACAGCCGCGGCATCTACGCCCGCGGCCGCTCCGAGGACGTGAAAGAAGGCGTGGTGTCGTTCCTGGAAAAGCGCCCGGCCGAGTTCAAGAACAAGGTATCGAGCGACATGCCCGACTATTTCCCGTGGTGGCAGGAGCGGGAATATAAGTGAGCGACCGGCCGGCTTCGGCCGACGCGACGCAAGACGGCGTCGTCCTGCTGCATGGCATCAGCAGGACGGCGCGATCGTTTCGAAAAATGCAGGCGGCGCTGGAAAGCGCCGGTTTCGCCACCCTCAACCAGGACTACGCGAGCCGCCGGAAGGCGCTGGAAGCGCTTGCGGAGGACATTCATCCCTCCATCCAGCGTTTTGTTCACGACATCGACGGCTCCGTCCATTTCGTCGGCCATTCCATGGGCGGGCTGCTGGCGCGGGTCTACATTGCCAGACACCGGCCGAAACGGCTCGGCCGCGTGGTGATGCTCGGCACGCCGAACAGCGGCAGCGAGATCGCCGACCGGCTGAAGGAGTCAAAGCCCTTCCGCGTCTTCTTCGGCCCGGCCGGACAGCAACTCGGCACACGGCGGAGTGCGGTGGACGATGCGATGCTTCCACCCGTCGATTATCCCGTCGGCATCATCGCCGGAGACCGCTCGATCGATCCGGTAGCATCCGTATTTCTGCCGAAGCCGCATGACGGGCGGGTGTCGGTGGCGAATACCAGGCTCGACCGCATGGCGGACCATATGGTCGTTCACACCGCGCATCCATGGCTGATGCGACATAGCGTTGCAATTACGCAGACGATTGCATTTTTGCGCGCCGGGAAATTCAAATCGTAGGATGGGCAAAGCGAAGCGTGCCCACCATCTTTTTGCGCAGCGGAAATGGTGGGCACGGCGCAAGTGCGCCTTTGCCCACCCTTCTGTAACGGGCCTCGATTAGTCAATCCCTTTGCGTTGTCCGCCCGCCGGGGTCTTGCTTCTGTACGGGGTCGGCGCAGGGCCGCCACCTGATGGGGTTGGAAGAGGATA